>JBGPHO010000244.1:0-4244 GCA_041484425.1 Gemmatimonadaceae bacterium | reverse complement strand
GAGTGCGTCCGCGCATCGGAAATCGAAGGAAGAATGACCTCGAGTGAGGTCGCGTGAGAGATCAAGCGCTGCAGGATCGATGTCGATACCGAGGAATTTGACGCGCCGGTACTGCGCCGGCTCGATCATCCACAGAGTCTCGGCGACTTCAAAGAGGTCGCGCGCAATCCCGCACGGCACGGACATGACGACCATTTCTGTGGATGCCTTCGTCAAGGCCACCAGCCTACCATCCACCCTTACCGCGCGAAGGATCTCCCGCCTCGAGTGAAAGAACCGGCTCCGCATGGACCTCGCCCCTCTCAGCTTCAAAAGCAAGCGGTCGAGCATTCGTCCGAACCCGTAACGTCCGCTCGGCTGGTTTCTATAGATGTGATCGGCGAAGCGGAAGCTACCCGAGTTCCGGATTCCCTCTCGCGCGAGATCGCTGGTCGTGAGCAGTGCGTACACGGGGAGGAGATGATATTTCCCCTCCGCGACCAGGCGCCGCGGAATCGATACGGAGCGCCGAGTGCGATTCGGCAGGCGAAGAGCGGGCTCAGACATTGGCTGTGACATTTCTCGACCTCACCACATCGGGCCAGTTTTTCTCGTCCGACCCGTGTTGATTGACGAACGCGATCACCCACCGCTCCCAGCCGAACGCAACGCAGCCGCTGTGCGCGTGTTCTCCGGACGGCAATACGATCGAGAAGGCTCTCCCGAAATGCCGTTCGTGATTGTTGAATGAGGCGGCCGCTATGTTTCTGCCGTCGCGATCGACGCGCAGGCGCAGCTCGTACTTGAGAGGCAGCATCTGCTGCATCAGCATGCGGCCCCGCGCTTCGCTGGTGAAGAATGGATCGCTCGCGATCTCGATGTGTCCCCGCAGTGACAGTTCGTCGAGCCAAAGCTGAGTCCTGCCCATCAACTCGTTGCGCAGCTTTTCGACGAGCGCGGCCTCACCCACAGCGATTATTTCCCGCATGGTGAAGCTGCGCAGGCGTTCGACCGGATACGATGAATTGGGATCGTATTCGTTCCTGTAGCAGCGACCAATCGCTGTCACGATCGATCCGTCGCCTTCGAGCGTGCTGTCCGAGAGGCGGGGATAGTGGTGGTAGCAGACGGCCGGCGGCCGCGCAGATTCATCGCCCGGTTTTCCGGTCCACACCAGCTTCTCAGGAAACGCCGTCGTGAAGCCGGCTCGGCCGAGCGTCGCGAGCGGGATTTCCGCTGGGTAGGTCTCCTCAGTCGCGCCGAGCTCGTGCGCCCATTGGCACACAGTCCGGTCGAAGTAATCGCGCAGCGGTGCGACGGATCCGCGCATGATGAGCCCGCCGTCCGGCGTGATCTGCAAATCGCCACGCGCCAACAGCTCCGAAACTGCGGATTTCGCGTTCATGCGCCGTGGCACCGTGCGGCGCCGAGTGCGGGTGATCGAGACCGGATCGCCGCCGGCAAACACTCGCGCGATCGTGGCAATCGATTTGAAGTTCGCGAGCACGACCTGCGCATCGGGAATCTTTCTGCCCAGTGCCGACTGAAGGAACGCAATCAGCTCCAGCACCTTGAGCGAATCGATCACACGGTCCTCGAACAGTCGCGTGTCAACGGTGATCGCGTCCGCGACCTCGCGCTCCGCAAGCTTGTCGCGCGTGAATCGCAGCAGCCGCTGTTCCAACTCCGTCGCGGTCAGCACGGGCGCGTCCCCCAGTTGCTCTCCAGACAGTACTTCACCACTCGCGGGTAGAAATCGCTCGAACGCTGCGGCGAGATTCCGCTCCCCTCTAGCATCGTCGCCGCGCGCTTTGTCTCAAACACCTTGGGATGCGCGAGTTGATAGGCAAAGGTGCGAATCGAGCGCGTAGCGCCTTTGAGCACCTCACTCCCTGTCTCCTCGACCGAGCGAACGAACAGCTCGTAAGTGTCGAGATCGACTATGAGCGGTCGCTCCACGGCGCGCTTTCGCCAGGCGGGGCGAAACCGGGACAGCGACGACACCGTTTCGCCAATCAATTCGTCCAGACTGCTGCACGACTCCCGCCCCGCGGCCAGATGAAACACTCCCGGCCTCGGCGCGTGCTCCAGGAGGTGGAGCGTAGCGCCGGCGACGAAATCGGAGCTCACGATATCGACCAGCTCCGCTGGATCGCCTGGAATCATCGGGGCCAGACCGCTGTAGAGCAGCCTGATGGCGTGGTGGATCGTGTTGAAGCCGCTGACTCTGCCGGTCGTCGAGTCGCCGACGACGGTGCTGAGTCGAATGAGAATCAGAGGCAATTCACCCATGGCGTCGCGGACGATCTCCTCCATCTCTGCCTTCGACTGCTCGTAGCTGTTGACGAAACCGTGCCCCGCGTCTCCATACTCCGATTCGGCGAAGATGCCCCGACGCTTCCCGCTCACGTACACCGTGCTCAGGAATGCGCCGCACTCTAGCGACGCACAGCCGCGCGCAAAGTCGAGCACGTTGCGACTGCCGGCTACGTTGGCGGCGCGGGCCGAGGCCAGAGGCAGCGTGAATGACGTCGAGCCCGCGGCGTGGATGATGTGGGTAGTCTCACGGCGCAACGACGCTAGAGCGCCGTCGTCGAGTCCGAGCGACGAGCCAACGCTGATGTCGCCGTCAAGAACGTTGAGCCTCGCGGTTACATCGAGATCGCCGAGGATCGCCTTCACGCGCTCGTGCGGATCACGATCGGTGCGGCGAACGAGGACATTAATGCGCAGGCCCTTTCGCGTCGCGAGCTTGCGCAGCAGATCTCCGCCCACCGCTCCGGTCGCGCCCGTCAGGAACATCGACTGGTCTCTCATCTCAGTGCTGGACAATCATGCAGGCCCAGTTCGACCCGTAGCCGAACGTGAATAGCAGCAGGTAGTCCCCTTTTTCGATCAGACCAGCTTCGGTCGCCCGACGCAGATTGAGCAGGTTGTCGGATGCGATGGTATGTCCCACGCGGGCAATGTTCTCGGTGTAGATCCGCTCCGGCGGGCACCGGATCAATCGGCCGAGTATCTCCCAACTGCGGAGAGAAACGTTGTGGGGGATGACGAGGGCGATGTCGTCCATCTCGAGTCCTGCTTTGGCGAGCGTTCGCTCCACGAGCGCCGTCGCGGTTGGGAAATACGCGGCGATGATTTCGTTTTCGATTGCTTCGCTATCCCAGAGAGCGCCCTTTGTGATCTGGGTGCACTCGACGATTCTGTTTCTCGAGTCGCCGCGACGCACGATCGTAGCGCACGCTCCATCCGAGACGAGGTTGTACGCCAGATCGCGATGACGTCCCGCAGGAAACTTGTCCGCGCTCACGCACAGCACAGCCCTCAGATCATCTTCTGCGACTATTAGAGCCTTTGCCATTCTGAGCGCGGCGAATATCGATGCACAGCCGAGCTGGTTGATTCCGGCGACGGAGGCGTTCGGGAGATCGAGCTCGGTTTGAAGCACCGACGCCGGATATTTGAACAGATCGGCTACATTTTCGAGGCGAAGCACGGGCGCGTGCGAAGCTCCACCGTTTCCATCCCACAGCGTCGAGCTCGAGCTGAGCGCCGCCGCGTAGAGAATCATTCCGATCTCGTCGCGGTCGATGTCGCTCTCCTCCAGCACTTTTTCCGCAGCGGCGATCGCCATGTCGATGTTGGATTCCTCGCCGGCGAGGTGCACCGTCTCGAATCCGAACGACTTGAGCGTCTCCGGCGACCCGCGCAGCAATCCACGGTCGTGCAGCTCGCCGACCGTGGCGACGCGGGCTGGAAGGTACTCCGCTATCGAATGTATTCCCGCCGTTGACTGTGGATGCATGTTCACCAGTCTACCCGCGGGCGCCCTTTCGGGGGATACGTCGGGTTACGTAGTCGCCGATAAAGGGCCTGCCGAGTACGGTTTTAGGCGGCACAACTGGCATCCACAATACCCAAGCAGGGGGCTGTTGGCTTTGCAGCTTATCGCCGGGAGCTTTCATACTGTGGTAACGGGGGATCGGACGGATCGTGTTTTCATAACGGGCTCAAGCACGAATCCGCGGTGTGGGAAAGGAACTGTGAAATTGCTTGCCGAAGAGGCTTCGCAGGAGTGCTGCCTTCTTAGATTTCTCTCCGCCCGCGAATCGAACGCTCACCAAACCGATCGGGCCTGGCTGGATGGTCACCGTTACCTCCGCTTCGCCACACTGGACTGCGTAGCCGTGGTCGCGGGCCACAGCTGGCGCGCGCGTCTGCTTAAAGCATCTCTCGAGAACGGTGATGGTATCAGCGTGGCT
>JBGPHO010000243.1:0-4254 GCA_041484425.1 Gemmatimonadaceae bacterium | reverse complement strand
GGCGGTGAAGAGCAGGACCACCAACTGATTTCTGACGGACCACTCGATGACGCGCTTCAGCATGGCCGCTACTCCTTCTTCTTGGGCGCGGCGATATCCATTCCCGGCATGTTCCCCATTCCACCCAAGGCCGTGCCGAGGTTGGATTCCGCGTCGACAAGAAAGGTTGCGGAGGTGACGACTGTATCACCACCCGCGAGGCCGCGAAGGATCTCGATGCGATCGCTCGATGCGACGCCAATCTCTACTGGGTGTGGCTCGAGCATGCCGTCGACGCGCTTTAGGAATACGAGATTACGCTCCCCCGTCGAGAGAACTGCCGAACGCGGCACGCTCAGAACGCTCCGCCCTGCAGTCGCGAATAGCCGCAGCGTTGCAAACATTCCCGGCTTCAGTCGATGATTTTCATTCGACAGCTGGACACGCACCCGAACCGTACGCGTATCCGGGTTCAGTGTCGGGTAGATGTACGCCACAGTTCCCGCGAACGTCGCTCCAGGTATTGCCTGCAACTCGGCTTCGGCGCGCTGACCGAGGCGAATCAAAGGCAGATCCTGTTCGTATACCTCTCCGTCCATCCACACGCTGCTCAGGTCGGCGATCTTGTAGATAGCCGTACCCGCCATCACCCGCTCTCCCTGCAGCACGTTCTTCTCGACAACGAAGCCAGATACAGGCGAGCGGATGAGGAGCGTCCGCCTGGCGCGCCCCTCCTGCTCGATCCGCGCGATGTCAGCGGCGGAAAAATCCCAGAACGCGAGTTTGCTCCGAGCGGAAGCAGCCAGCCTTGCCGCCTGCGCGCGAGCATCGTCGGCCCCGCCCGAAACGTCGGATTGGAGCTGCTTCGCGAGCAGCAACTCCTCCTGAGCTGTCACCAGCATCGGCGAGTAGATCGCCAGCAGCGGAGCTCCGGCCGCGACCTCCTGTCCCGTGAAGTTGACATACAGCTGCTCGACCCAGCCGTCGATCTTCGGAGATACGGCTTTCACACGCGTTTCGTCGAACGTTATCTGTCCGACGACGCGGATCTCGCGCGAGAGGTCGCCAAACGACGCAACGGCGTACGTCACGCCGATGCGACGCGCGTCAGCGGCCGATAGCATGACCGGTTGGGCGGTGCCACCGCCGGCTTTCTGAGAGCGATCGGTAGCCACGACCTGCGCCGTCTCGGATTTTGGCCGTGTCGCGAAATACGCGCCGATCACGGCCGCGAGCGGGAGCGCAACATAGAGGGCAATACGCATCGACTTACCGGTGGGGCGCGTCGCCATGATTCGAGTTGCCATCGTCAGTTCCTCCCCGATGTTCTGCGCGCGACGGCGCTCGAAGGGTCGAACAGTTCACGTCCCAGCAGCATCTCCAGATCAGCCCAGGCCTTTCCTTCATCTGCTTCCAGCTCGACAAGCTCCTTGCGATAGCGGTTCAAACTCATGCGACTGTCGAGCAGCGTCATGAAATCCACCGAGCCAACACGGTAGGCTGCGAACGCCGATGTGATGGCGGCCTCGGCTTGCGGCAGCAACGTCGTGCGATACAGCGTCGCGAGGTTGCGGGCGCGCGTGAGATTCGAGTAAGCCTCGGCGACGGCAGCCTGGGTTTCTGCTCGCATAGCCATCAGATCCGCGAGCGACATTTGCTGCATCGCGGCAGCTTCCTCGCGCATGCGGAGCTGGCGGCTCCGCGCGAACACCGGCAGCGTGCCGCCGATCATGAGGCTGCCCATGCGCTCCGTTCCGTCCATACCGCTGCGCTGCCCGTATTGAAGTCCGATGGTGAGGTCGGGCCAGATTTCACGGCGCGCCAATTTTGTCTGGGCCGTCGCTGCTTCCAGATCGCGCTCCCCCGCGCGGACCATCGGCCTATCGGCCATCGCGGCGTGTAGTGCCCCATCCAGTCCAGGCACGGAATCCGGGAACGCAGGAAGCAAAGGAGTTCCGATCAATGCCTGAGCCGGCAAGTCGATGATTGCGTTTAGCCGAGCCGACATGGCCGATCTCATTGTCGTCATGCGAATTGTGTCCTGCACCATTCGCGCGATCTCGACCTGAGCGCGCAGTACGTCGGCTTGCCGGCCTTCACCAACGCGGTACATGGACTCGGTGGTGCGTAGAATGTCCTGGAGCAGCCGAAGGGTCTCGCGGTCAATGCTCAGTGATCTATCGGTGACGTAGAGGTCATAGAACGCCATCGCCGCCTTCGAGCGCACTTCCCAATCGACATCGCGCGCGCGCTCCGCCTGCGCGTCCGCGGACGCATCCGCGACGCGTCCGGCGAGGCCGAGCTTGCCTGGCAGCGGCAGCATCTGCATTAGCTGAAGCTGTTTCATGCCGAGGACATCCATTGGTCGGAGGCCCGGCAGCGTGTAGTTCATGAAGCCGAACTGCACCTGGGGGTCCGGCGGGCGGCGTGCCGAGGCGGTGCGCGCTCGAGCAGCATCGGTCAATGCACGTGCGGCTGCTATTCGCGGGCTACGCTCTCGCGCGTTTCGATAGACGTTGGCCAGCTCCAATGGCTGAGTCGCGCGCACGGAATCCTGGGGGAACAACAGGGCCATCCATAATACAGCGATCATTTCCTCTCTCCTGAGTTGCAGCGGTTGTCCGCTGCGGCCACTTCGATGTGAGCGGCGTTGATACGCCGCGCCAATGCACGATCGAACGGTTAGATACGCGGAGGAGGAGGTTCAGGAGCACGGCCTGGCCCCGGGGTCGATCCCATCACGCACCGTGGGGCCTGGCCAGGCCGAAGGACGGCCGAGAAGTGCGCTGACCCGAGGCACGCGAGTGCGAGTGTGCACGATGCCATTCCGGCGCACGCCCCTTGAATCGAATGGTCGCACGCCGGTGCATCGCCAAGACCAGCAACCTCATGCATGACGCGAGCGTCAGCACGCTGACCGTGCATCGGACCATGAGCGTGTTTGTGCTGGCCAGGGGAGCTGTACGAGCTTACCTCGCAGCCGGCGTGGCGCGCGACAATACCGCCAAACGAGAGTTGGGCGAGCGCTAGCGCCGCGAAGATTCCTGACAACCGACGATGCATATGCACCTCCGAACGATGCGACTTCCTACGTCCCGCCGTTGTCGGGACGTAGATGACCCTTTGTCCGAGAAACCCTGAGAGATTACGGCCTCCCAGATCGCTCACCTATTCCGACCACGAGCAACTCTGCGAGCTCTCGAGGACCAATGAATTGCCGCTATCCTCCACCCATTCCCAGCTTTGCGTAACACCAGAAGCTCGGCCCCATCTGAGTTTACTGGCCTGTCCGCGAACCGGCCTGTCGTGGTACTTGTCGAGGCAACCCAAGCGACGTTGCTACTCAACCGGACCCCGACGACAGACTGCTTGCTCTTAGTTGCGCGGGCGAACTCGATGTCTGCAGGCAAATGATGCGACCGGTATTCCTCACGCGTTTCCGCGGCACCGCTCTCGAGGATTATGGCATCACGATCGAGGAGTCCGAGGGCGACAGCACTATCGCCCGACGCAAGCGCCGCGTGAAAACGGGCCACGACCTGGACAACATTGATGGAATCCGAAGGTCGTATTGGCGCATGTGCGCTCAGTGCCGCCAGCCATCCACCTAGCGCGATTGCGAATCCTGCTATCACAGTGATACCTCCATTTGCATCGTTAAGGGCAGCTTGAAGGTGGGAGTGGCCCGCACGTTCATAATGTCACTCGACGGAGCAGCTGGGCGTTCAGAGCTACCACTACCGTACTGAAGGACATGAGGATTGCGCCTACCGCCGGATTCAGTATGATCCCCCATGGCGCGAGCACACCCGCCGCGAGTGGAATTGCCGCGATGTTGTAGCCGGCTGCCCACCAGAGGTTTTGTACCATCTTGCGATACGTGGCTTTGCTGAGGGCTATGATTCGTGGTACGTCGCGAGGATCGTTTCGGATCAATACGACGTCGCCCGCTTCAACCGCGACATCCGTCCCCGCTCCGATTGCGATACCGACGTCCGCTGTCAGGAGTGCCGGGGCGTCGTTCACTCCGTCGCCAACCATCGCGACGCGCTTTCCCGAACGCTTCACCTCCTCGATCTTGGACGCCTTCTGCTCTGGAAGCACTTCGGCCAACACAGTGTCGATCCCGAGCTCCTTTGCGACTGCGTCGGCGACGGCTTTCGCGTCCCCGGTCATCATGATGACTTCGATCCCCTGCTCGTGCAGACGACGCACGGCTTCCTGTGACTCCTCGCGAATTGCGTCCGCCACCGCCAGCACAGCGAGGGGATTCCG
>JBGPHO010000242.1:0-4288 GCA_041484425.1 Gemmatimonadaceae bacterium | reverse complement strand
GAGCTCTTGTCGGGCCAGCCGAGCGTCGAGATGGGGAATAGCCACGACGAGAACCAGGTGTCGAGCACATCCTCGTCCTGCCGCACCTCGCCACCGCACTTGTCGCACGCGGCGACGTCGGTGCGGCTGACGATCTGCTGGTCGCATCGCTCGCAGTACCAGACTGGAATGCGATGACCCCACCAGAGCTGGCGAGAGATGTTCCAGTCGCGAAGATTCTCGAGCCAGTTGATGTAGGCGGCCTCCCACTTTTTCGGCAGAATTCGGATGGTGCCGTCCCTCACGCCCTGCAGCGCCGGCCTGGCCAGCGGCTCCGTCTTGACGAACCACTGATCGGAGAGACGCGGCTCGACAACCGTATCGCAGCGGTAGCAGTGGCGAACGGCGTGCTGATGCGGCTTGACTTTGATGAGCTGACGGGATTTCTCGAGCGACCTGACGATCCGCTCGCGCGCCTCGAACCTGTCTGCGCCGAGGAGCTCCGGCGGCACGCGCGAACCCGCGTCGGTGCCATTCGCCATCGTGCCGTCGGTCGCCATGATCACGGGCATCGGCAGCTTGTGCCGCATGCCGACCTCGAAATCGTTCGCGTCGTGCGCCGGCGTGATCTTGACGACGCCCGTTCCAAACGCTGGATCGACGTTTTCATCGGCGATGATCGGGATCTCGACGTTGGCGATGGGCAGCAGGACCGACTTGCCGACCAGCTTCGTGTAGCGCCAGTCATCCGGGTGAACAGCGACGGCGACATCGCCGAGCATCGTTTCGGGACGCGTGGTTGCGACGGCCAGACGCGCGTTGTCCTTCGCGCCGACGATGGGGTAGGCGATATGGTACAGCGTGCCCAACTCGTCGCTATGCTGGGCCTCTTCGTCGCTCAACGACGTGAGGCAGCGCGGGCACCAGTGGATGACTCGGTGGCCGCGGTAAATGAGCCCGCGCTCGTAGAGTTGGACGAACGCTTCCCTCACCGCGCGCGACAGCTCGGGCGAGAGCGTGTACGCCGTCCGGTTCCAATCGGCGGAACAGCCAATCGCGCGCAGCTGGCGCAGGATCTCGCCGCCGGTCTCCTCGACGAACGCGATCGTGCGCTCCACGAACGCCGCGCGCCCGAGATCGAACTTGGTCTTGCCCTCGGCCGCGAGCTGCTTCTCGATGATGTTCTGGGTGGCGATCCCCGCGTGATCGGTCCCCGGGACCCAGAGCGCCTCGTCGCCGACCATGCGGCGCCAGCGGATGATCACGTCCTGGACGGTGTTGTTGAGTCCGTGCCCCATGTGCAGCACGGCTGTCACATTGGGCGGGGGCATCACGATCACGAATGGGTCGCGATCGCCGCCATTGCGCCGGCTGCGCTTTTCCTCGGCCGAAAAAATCCCGGCCTCGATCCAGCGCTCGTACATGGCGCGCTCGGTCTGGCCGGGGTCGTACTGCGCCGGCAGGTCGTGAAGCTGCTGTGTTGTGCTCATCTCCGGCGCAAGTTAACGGGCGCCATTTTCGCGGGTAAGACCGCGCGTCTTACCCGCGAAGAGCTTCCGTGGTACCGCTACGTGCCGGTTCTGGGGCGCGCGCCGTTGCCGGGCGCGTGCTCGGGATCGGCGACGTGATCGGCCTTTGGAACTCCGCTCGGCGCCACCGGAGAGCCGTCGGTGCGACCGCCGCGAGCCTTCTTGGTCGATTTACGCCGCCCCGCCGCGTCGGGGATCTCGTCAGCAGCAGCCATGAAGGCTTTGTCTTCGGAGAGTGACCGGTCCTCGAGAATGTTTTTTGGATCAGCGTGCCGGTCGATCTCCTCCGAATTGCCCTGCCGGCGGCGGCCAGTTCCGACCTGCTGCCCATCCCAGTGGCGCTCCGTGAATGGGGGATCGCCATCTTTATAGTGATGTGCCGCGTCGTCGAAGAGATCTTCATCGGTGCGGATGGTGAGCCGGTTCACGACAGTGGCGACGCCGGGAACTCCCCGGGCCACGACGACCGCCTGGTGCGCCTCTTCCTCCGAATTCACCGAGCCGGTGAGCTCGATGATGCCGTCTTCCACGGCGCCGATGTCGATTCCGCGCTCGCTCAGCGTCGGATCGTTCTTGAAGGCTTCGAGTACTCTCTCCTCCAGCGCCTCGGCGCCGTTGAGCGATGCCTTGGGAGTGTCGACGTCGTCGTCGAAGTCGGGGTCGAACTCATCCTCGTCGAGTCCCTCGTAGTCGAACTCCTCTTCTTCTCCCGCGGCGCCGCCTCCGAATGTGTCCTTGATTCTGTCAGTCAATCCCTTGAATCCTCCGAATCGCTCCGCCATGAGGACGCCTGCCGCAAAGCCGGCCGCGGCTCCGATCGCGATGAAAATCGCATTGCGCGAAGAAGACTCTTCCTCTTCTTCCTGGTAGATGTACGGCGGCTCGTTTCGAAAGCGGTAGGGCGACATAGCGTGATGGCCTGTGGCGAAGGGTATCTGCAAACGATAGCTTAACGGGGAGCAAAATAAAGGCCATCCGCAGTACTGGAAATCATACCAAAAAATGTTGACGCTGAGGCTCCCCGACGGCGCCACCCGCGAAGCTCCCGAAGGCGCTCTCCCGCGCGACATCGTCGCATCCATAGGGCCCCGGCTGCTCAGGGACGCGATCGCGGTACAGGTAGACGGTGAAATCATCGATCTGAACACGCCGCTCCGGAAGGGCGGCGAGTTCCGGGTTCTTACCGAGAAGGACCCGGAGTCCCTCGCGGTTCTCCGGCATTCGGGCGCTCACATCCTGGCCACAGCCGTTCGTCGCCTCCGGCCAGAAGCCAAAATCGGTTTCGGCCCGGCCATCGAAGACGGGTTCTACTACGATTTTGAGGTCGCGCAGCCGTTCACACCGGATGACCTCGAGAAATTCGAGTCCGAGATGAGGAAGGTGATCGCGGAGAAGTATCCCTTTGTCCGCGAGGAAGTTTCCCAGCCCGAGGCACGGAAGCGCTTCTCCGATGACCCGCTCAAGCTGGAGCGACTCGGCGAATTCCCCGACGGCGAGATCATCTCGACCTACACCGACGGGCCGTTCATAGATCTATGCAGGGGGCCGCACGTCCCCGACACATCGTATCTCAGAAACTTCAAGCTGCTGCATACCGCCGGCGCCTACTGGCGGGGCGACGAGCACCGGCAGATGCTCCAGCGCATCTACGCCACGGCGTTCTGGAAGAAGGAAGATCTCGAAGAACACCTGCATCGTCTCGAGGAGGCGAAGCGGCGGGATCATCGCGTGCTGGCGCAGCAGCTCGATCTCTACTCGACCGATCCCCGCGTCGGACCAGGTCTCATTCTGTGGCACCCGAGGGGCTCGATAATCCGCAACGAGATCGAGGATTACGAGAAGGCGCTCATCCTCCGTCACGGATACGATCTGGTTTTCACTCCTCACATCATGAGCGAGAAACTGTTCCAGATCTCCGGGCACCTGGAGAATTTCAAGGAGAACATGTTCGGCTCGATGGATGTCGAGGGCGCCGGATATCGTCCGAAGCCGATGAACTGCCCGGGACATATCTGCATTTATCAGTCGCACCAGCGGTCGTATCGCGACCTGCCGATCCGCTACGCCGAGTTCGGCGCGGTGTACCGGTACGAGCGGAGCGGCGTGCTGCACGGGATGATGCGCGTCCGCGGTTTTACCCAGGACGACGCACACATCTTCTGCACTCCGGAGCAGGTTCCATCGGAGGTCGAGCGGCTGCTCGATCTATGCGACGAGATGCTCAAGACGTTCGGCTATCCATATACGATCGAGCTGGCGACGCGCCCGGACAAGGCGCTTGGAAATCCTGAGGTGTGGACGCAGGCGGAGCTGACGCTCGCCGATGTTCTCAACAAACGCGGCCAGGCGTTCACATACGATCAGGGCGGCGGCGCCTTCTACGGGCCGAAGCTCGACTTCAAGCTGATCGACGCGATCGGTCGCAAGTGGCAGGGACCCACTGTGCAGCTGGACTTCAATCTTCCCGAGAGGTTCGGTCTCGAATACACGGGCGCCGACAACACACCGCACCGGCCGATCATGCTCCACCGCGTTCTCGTGGGCTCCATGGAGCGGTTCGTCGGCGGCCTGATCGAGCATTACGCCGGCGCGTTCCCGCTGTGGCTGGCGCCAGAGCAGGTGCGCGTCATCCCGATCGCCGATGAACTGAAGGAATTTGCGCGGACCGTAGTCGAACGCCTCAAGGCTCGCGGCGTGCGCGTCCATCTCGACGATCGCTCGGACACGTTGAACTACCGGATCCGTGAAGGCGAGATGCTGAAAATCCCGTACATGGCCGT
>JBGPHO010000241.1:0-4293 GCA_041484425.1 Gemmatimonadaceae bacterium | reverse complement strand
GACTCGAAGCGGCGGCGGCCTCACCTCGGAGATGCTCAGGACCGTCTACCGATCACTCACGCAGCGCTACGACGCGCAGAATGGAGGGTTCGGCTCCGCTCCCAAATTTCCGGCGACGATGGTGCTCGATTTTCTCCTTCGCCACTGGAAGCGGACCGGCACCGGCGAGGCTCTCGAGATGGTCGTGAATTCCTTTCGCCAAATGGCGCGCGGCGGAATCTATGATCAAATCGGCGGCGGATTCGCGCGCTACTCGGTCGATGCGAGCTGGCTCGTCCCGCACTTCGAGAAGATGCTCTACGACAACGCCCTGCTCACACGACTCGGCGCGCACCTGTGGCAGGCAACCAAAGACGAAGAGATCCGCCGAGTGACGATCGAGACCGTCGAGTGGCTCGGCCGCGAGATGACGTCCCCCGAAGGCGGCTTCTACTCCTCACTCGACGCGGACAGCGAAGGGCACGAAGGCAAATTCTACGTCTGGAGCGAAGACGAGCTCGATTCCCTCCTCGGCGCCGATTCGCCTGCTTTCAAGGTGTATTACGGCGTGACGCGCGGCGGAAACTTCGAGGGAAAGAACATCCTCTTCGTGCCATCAGACCGAGCGGCTGCCGCCAGGCGCGCTGGAGTGGATGAGGACACTCTCGCCGCCATCCTCGAGCGGGCTCGGCGCGTTCTCTACGACGCGCGGGCACGGCGTGTGTGGCCCGGCCGCGACGAGAAGATTCTCGCCTCCTGGAACGGCTTGATGCTCCGGGGCGTCGCCACGGCGGCGAGAGCCTTTGATCGAAATGACTTCGCCAGGCTGGCGGTACGTAACGCTGAGTTCCTCGCGCGCGAGATGGTTCGTAACGGGCGCGTGATGCGCTCGCACAAGGAGGGCGTGACGCGGATCAGTGGATTTCTGGAAGACCACGCGGCGGTCGCGCTTGGATTTCTCGCCGCCTACGAGCTCACCTTCGACGAACGCTGGGTAACGCAGGCGCGTGAGATCGCTGACGCGACGATCGAATGGTTCTGGGACGATGAGGTCGGCGCCTTCTTCGATACCGCCCGCGACGCGGAGAAGCTGATAACACGGCCCCGCGATGTCACCGACAATGCGACCCCTTCCGGGACGTCGCTCGCCGTCGAGCTTCTGCTCTTCCTCGCCGAGCTGCAACAAGACGGCGAATACCGTCGACGCGCCGCTTTTGCGCTCGAGACACTCGCCGAGCCGATGTTTCGCTTCCCCACCGCGTTTGGCCATCTGCTCGGCTGCGCCGACATGAAGCTCTACGGAGCGATCGAGGTCGCACTCGTCGGTGAGACATCACACCCGGGCTTCGGGGCACTGGAGCGCACGCTGGCGGAGCGGTACGTTCCATCACTCGTGCTGGCGGGTGGAACGCCAGGGTCGCGCTCCACGATCAAGTTGTTGGAAAATCGCCCGCTCGTCGACGACAAGCCGGCCGCTTATGTCTGTCGCGGTTACACCTGCGACAAACCGGTAATGGATCCGGGCGCGCTGTCAGATCAACTGGAAAGCGCGGCAAGAGCCGGCGCAATCACCACCGCTTGAAGGAGAATCCCGATGGATCGCACCAACAGTCGCATATCGCAGGCGTATGGCTACTCCGTTTGCTTCATCACCGTCATCGTGATGCTCATCGCCATCAAGCAGGTCGTGGATGCCGCGATCGACCTGAGCGATCCTATTCGCGCGGAAGGCAGCAGGATGGGACGCACGCTCACGAACTTCGAGGTGTACAAGGTGGAGGCGAGACGCGACGCTGGTGCGCGAGCCCAGGCTGGTCCGACGCCGGCGACCATCGCTCCCGTTAAAGGAGCTGCCGACACCGTGTCGTCCGACGCCGAGCTGCGACGCCTTTACGACGCCGAACGTGAGACGGCGATCGGGAATGCGCGTTTCCACGCAGTCCGCTCACTCGTCGGGAATCTCCTTCTCATCACTCTCGCGGGTGTCCTGTTTGGCATCCACTGGCGTTGGCTCAAGCGGCGCAGCGACTCCTTGCCCGTTCCGTCGAGCGTTACCCACACGGTCGAGGCGACAGAGACACGTTGAAAGGGTGTCGCTGAGTGGCTGAACAGAAATCCTCCTTCACCCGCGGGATCTTCGCGGGTGTAGTTCTCGACTCGCTTCTCTTCCCGTATCCGCGCCCGCTCGATGAGCGGAACGCCGACGAGGCGCGCACCGTTCGGCGCCTCATCAAGAGCCTGCGCGAGATGGAGCACGACCTGATCGACTCCGCGAAATTCGACGAAGAAGAGACGATCCCCGAAAACGTCATTCGCGCATTTGCGGAAGCGGGACTTCTGGGCCTCACCATTCCGAAGAAGTACGGCGGGCTGGAGCTGTCGTCGTCCGCCTACGCGCGCGTGTTTGAGACGCTCTCGGCGATCGACGGATCGCTCGCCGTTCTCGTCGGAGTCCACTGTGGACTCGGTTCCAAGGCGATCGTGCTGCACGGCAACGACCAGCAGAAGGAGCGATACCTGCCGCCGCTCGCGCGCGGTGATTTTCTTGCCGCTTACGCGCTGACAGAGCCGGAAGTCGGATCAGATGCGCAGAACATCAAGACGACCGCGACGCTGAGCAAAGATGGATCACATTGGCGGCTCAACGGACGCAAGATCTGGATTGGGAACGGCCATCGTGCTGGAGTGATTGCGACATTTGCGCAGGCGTTCGTCGAGCGCCGCGGTGAGACCGTTGAGCGAATGACCGCCTTTCTGATCCGTCCCGACATGCCGGGCTTTCGGGTGGTCGGTACCGTGCACAAGCTCGGCATCCGCGGCTCGACACAGGCGGAGCTGAGCTACGAGGCCCTCGAGGTTCCCGCCGATCATCTGCTCGGCGCCGTGGGTCGCGGATTCGGCGTCGCCGTGCACGTGCTCAACGCCGGGAGACTCACGCTTGCCGCTGGATGCACGGGCGGAACGAAAAGAACGTTAACTTGGATGACATCTTACGCCGAGCAGCGCGTGCAGTTCGGACATCCGCTGGCGGATTTCGAGATCACGCAGCGCAAGCTTTCGCGGTTGGCGAGCGAGATTTACGCGTCCGACTCGATGCTCGGGATCCTGGCGTCGCTGGTAGATCGGGGCGATAACGACTTCTCCATCGAGGCGGCGTGCGCGAAGGTGTTTGCCAGCGAGATGGTGTGGCGTGCTGCCGACGACATGGTGCAGCTCGCCGGAGGACGCGGGTACGTGAAGCCGTACCCGTACGAGCGAATGCTTCGCGACTCACGCATCAATCGGATATTCGAGGGCGCGAACGAAATTCTGCGAATGTTCATCGCGCTTAACGGAGTTCAGGCACCGGCCGAGGCGCTGAAGGAAGTCGGGTCGGCCCTGCGGCGGCCTTTGCGCAATCTTGGATTGTTGAGTGGGTACGCGACCTCCCGAGTGAAGCTTCGACTCGGCCAGACGTCGACGCTCGACATCGACCTCCACGACCGGCTCAAGAAGCACAAGGAGTACTTCGAGAAGCACGTCGCCGATCTCGGGGGCGCGACGGACCGTGTGATCGTCCGCCACCGCGAGCAGATCGTCGACAGCCAGCTCATGCTCGAGCGGCTGGCGGACATGGCGATCGATCTATTTGCGACGGCGGCCGTGATCGCGCGGACCCAGAGTCTCATCGACGAGCGGGGCGTCGAAGAATGCAATCGGGAGATCGCGCTCTGTGATCTGTTCTGTCTCGAAGCCGGGCGCCGCTTTCGCGAGAATCGCAACTTGCTCGACTCGCGCGAGGAGGAGGTGGACGACGCGCGGCGCGGGATTGCCGGTTTCGTGCGGACGGCCAGGGGTTACTTCGTCACCGACGCAATTCTGGATGAGTAGAGGGCGCGTGACCCTAACGCGAGTATGAAAGCTCCGAGCTACCAAGCGTAGTTCGCTAATGGCTCCCTGCTTTGGTTTTGTGGATGCCAGCTAGAGCACACCCCCCTACTCTGCAGCCAGCGTCGGAATGAACGTCGGCGGCCGTCTATGCTTGGTGGCCTGCTCGTACGCATACGCGAGCTTTATGAGGACGGGCTCGCTGTAGGCCCGCCCGAAAAACGAGATCCCGATCGGAAGACCATGTGAGAAACCCGCCGGCACGTTGATGTTCGGGTAGCCCGCGACCGCGGCGGGAGTCGAGCTCGCGCCGCTGAAGTGATCGCCATTGACCAGGTCCGTGACCCACGCCGGACTTCCCGTCGGCGCCACGATCGCGTCGAGCTTGTACTTGTTCATGGTAGCATCAATCCCATCCACCCGTGACATCTTGAGATCCTTCGCGAG
>JBGPHO010000240.1:0-4299 GCA_041484425.1 Gemmatimonadaceae bacterium | reverse complement strand
CTCGTAGCTTCCCACCAGTCGGGCGTCAGCCGACGTGCCTGAACCCTCGACGTTCGTTACCCTGAACGTGACGTTGATGCTCCTGGCCGATTGGAAGAACTGCTCGAACCCCCGCTGCTGTTCCGATGTGAGCCCGGGGTAGGCACGACGGATGGCCCCCATGTCCCTCGACTCGATCGCGCGAGCGTATGCTTCAACCGTGGGTGCGATGTCAGCGGGAGTAGGGGTCGCCACCGCGGTCGGCGTTGTTTCTTGTTTCGGCGGCGGGACGACCGGCGCTGTCGTCACAACTTGAGGAGGCGCCGGCAGCGGGTCCTGTCGAGCACCAAGGTTCGTTATCGGCGGGTCAATCCGCTGAGCCGGCGCGGCAGCGACTGGAAGTTGAATCGGCTTGGACGCCGTTTTTGCCGCGCCACCAGCACGAGTATCACGCGTGGGAGCGGCCGGTTTTTCCTGCCTGACTGGCCGCTTGGCGGGGGGCGGCGGTTCAGTAACGGGAGCGCTGGTTTTCGCGACAGTGGTGGGAGTCTGCGCTGGCGCCACCTGCGGGGATGCTGACGCGACTGCCGACGCCGGGTTGCTGGCGGCTGCCAGCTTTGCCGAACCCGGCTGCGAGTACTTGGTCCAGGCGATGGCAATCAAAGCGGCGGCGGCAAGCGCTCCCCCGCCTGCAAAGGCGTAGTTTCTCGTTCGCGTCCGCGATAACGTCCTCGATTGTTCGATGGCGCTTGCGACCGAAGCGCTCAGAGAAACCGATGCCGGATACGAAGGGCCACTCAACTTGGATCGCACGTTGGTCAGATCATTCGCCATGTCCAGCGCGCTCGCGTATCGGTCCGCCGGCTCCTTCGCCATGGCCTTCTGGACGATGCGATCGAGGGCAGGGGGAAGCCCGGGCATCAGCTCGGTGATTGGCCGCGGTGTTTCCGTGATGATTTTGAAAAACAGGTTTTGCAGAGTAGGAGCGTCGAACGGCTTCATCATCGTGAGGATCTGATACAGCACCCCACCCACCGCGAAGATATCGGTAGCCGGACTTGTCTTTCCCTCCGTGATCTGCTCGGGAGCCATGAAGGTCGGTGTTCCCAGGATCGATCCCGTGCTGGTCATGCTCGAGGAAGCGAGATGGGCGACGCCGAAGTCCATGATCTTTGCGCGTCCATCGTCGCCAACGCGGATGTTCGCCGGCTTGATGTCTCGATGTACGATGCCACGCTTGTGGGCGAATGACAGTCCGGTGAGAACGTCGATTATGATGTCAAGCCTGGCCTGCAGCGAAAGCGGCTCCCCCATCTCGATCAGTCGTTCGAGATCTACGCCGTGGACGAACTCCATTGCGATGAACAGGTGGCCATCCGCTTCGCCGAGGTCGTAGATGCACACCACATTCGGGTGCTGGAGGGATCCGGCCGCCTGCGCCTCGTGCAGAAAACGCTTGCGGAGGTCGTCCTGCCGCGCGATCGACTCATTCATCACCTTGATCGCCACCGGACGGTCGAGGACGGAATCCTGGGCCCTGTAGACGACACCCATCGCGCCCTCGCCTACGAGCTCGATGATGCGGTATTTCCCAATCGCTGAAATGCTGGGGTCGGCCATGGACAGGATGTGTTTTACTTCGGGCGAACGAGAAGGATGGGAGGAATATTCAGTCGTCGACCAAATAGGGCAACCGGTCATGCATGCTTCGGGACCGACAGAAGGGACAAATATCCTGTGAGGCCAACTCTAAATTCTACCGAACCGGTGATCTCGTACTGATCGTTAGCCCCACCGAATCTCCACGGGCAAGGCCAGAAAATCACCGAGCCTCTTGGCTGCCTCGCCGACCGCTCGTCGCTCGGAATCGCGCAGTCGAATCAACGACCTAAGCTCGATAACCACCGTTCGCCCGACAAGAGTGCGCCTCCATCCCCCGACAAACTGTCCGTTGACAATGAGGATGTGCCCCGAAAGCGCGTCAGTCCGCGCCGCCACCCCGGATCCCCTGAGCCTTGCGTCGAACGCGCTGCGATCCTTCAGGCCGATGAAGTATTCATCGTAGTTCGGGAGGAGATGCGCCGAGGCCAAAGAGCTTCGCACGACCCGTCCTTCTGCCGGAAACCAGTACGATCGACCATCGATCGCCTCGTGCTCCAGTTGCGACGCGGCAGCGTCGACTCCCCTTTTTGCATCCCGCTTGGTGAGCCCCGACCACCACGCGAAATCGTCGACAGTCGCGGGTCCGCGGGTCGTGAAGTATCTCCGCGCCAGCTCGAGCAATGCGGCATCGCGCTCCAGAACGGTCGGCCCAACTACTCGCTCCTCGAATAGCGCGTACGTGAACTGCTTCCCTCGGCGCGCTCCGCTGCAGATCACTCCATCGAGCTCCGCGCGCATCACGATGGCCGCGAGCCGCCGCGGATCTGTGATCTGAATTTTTGCTCTCACGAGCGCGCGTCCCAGCTCAGCGCGTGTGAGCTGTTTTCCTCGAAGCGCTTTCGTCAGCACGGTTCGACTGCGACGGGCCACGGCCTCATCCACCTCGAGCCAGCGATACCAGAACGCGTTCGCTGTATGGACTCGCGGTGCTGAGAGCGCCAGCATCCAGCCGATGTCGGCTGCCGCGACAAAATGCCAGATTGGACGCAGGATGTGAGTCCGAACGATCGTTCCGTCGTCGATCTCTTTTTCGATTTGGGCGTCAGTGAGGCCGCGCGTACGTTGAGCGAGCCCCCACTTCGACGCGCCGTAATCCTGCGCCTGCACCGCGCCCAGCATCGCGACGACCTCACTCGCTTTTTTCAGGGTGGGCTTCACAAGCCCCTGGTTGACAAGACGCTGGTTTGCGATGTCCGGTTCGCGCATATCCGCCACATCTTAATCGCGTTCACGTCACCAGAGAATTGACCCAAATCCTTGCTACTGCTGAGCTTGGCCTGCTCACAATTTTGCGAATCGCCGTGGACATGGATTCCCCGACGACGGCTCGGATGCCTAACCGCTTGCCCTATCGCTACTTACGTTCAGTCGTCGACATTGATTTTAACTGCTCACGAGGCTACATTTACGACTACTTCCAGCGGGGACGTTTTTGTCCTCCCACCCCGTCTCCAAACGCCAGTAGCGACCACCGGATTTAATGACGGCTCCGAACAACAGAGAGCGCATCCTCCCGCGCCTCATTCACGAAGAAATCAAAGAATCGTTCATCAACTATTCGATGAGCGTCATCGTCTCTCGCGCACTTCCGGATGTGCGCGATGGACTCAAGCCGGTTCACCGCCGCGTGCTCTACGCCATGAACGAGCTCGGACTCGTTCCCGGTCGCCCCTACAAGAAGTCGGCGACCGTCGTCGGTGACGTGCTCGGCAAGTATCACCCGCACGGCGACAGCTCTGTCTACGACGCGCTCGTGCGCATGGTCCAGGATTTCTCGCTCCGCTACCCGCTGGTCGATGGACAGGGAAACTTCGGCAGCGTCGATGGGGATCCGGCTGCCGCTTACCGTTACACCGAAGCGCGGCTCACGCGCGTCGCGATGGAGATGCTGGCCGACATCGACAAGAACACCGTCGATTTCGCGCCCAACTTCGATGACAGGCTGCAGGAGCCCAAGGTTCTTCCGTCGGCGATCCCCAATCTCGTCGTCAACGGCTCTTCAGGTATCGCCGTCGGCATGGCGACGAACATTCCGCCCCACAATCTCGGCGAAGTCGTCTCCGCACTCACCGCGCTGATCGACAATCCGGAGCTCACACCCGCTGAAATCAGAAAACTGATCAAGGGTCCCGACTTCCCAACGGGCGGCTACATCTACGGCCGGGCCGGAATCAAGGATTATCAGGAGACGGGCCGAGGCCGCATCATCATGCGCGCCCGCGCCGTGATCGAGGAGAAGGAATCCTCGAACAAGTCCCAGATCGTGGTCACAGAGCTTCCGTACCAGGTCAACAAGGCCAAGCTCATCTCCGACATGGCCGACCTCGTGAAGGACGGAAAGCTCGAGGGCATCTCCGCGCTGCGCGACGAGTCCGACAAGGACGGCATGCGCGTCGTGATCGAGCTCAAGCGCGATTCGATTCCGCGCGTGGTACTCAACCAGCTTTACAAGCACACCGTGATGCAGTCGACCTTCGGCGTCATCATGCTGGCGCTGGTGCCTGATGCGCACACGACCCAGCTCGTGCCGAAGGTGATGCCGCTCAAGGAAGTGCTGCTGCACTACATCGAGCACCGGCACCAGGTCGTCGTCCGCCGCACCCAGTTCGAGCTGGACAAGGCGCTCGAGCGCGAGCACATCCTCGAGGGTCTCAAGAT
>JBGPHO010000239.1:0-4301 GCA_041484425.1 Gemmatimonadaceae bacterium | reverse complement strand
CTGCAAGGCTCGTCCGCGCACGTCACCGGCAACAAGTTCGTCCGCTCGCTCGCGTCGGCCAGCGGCTTTGGCGCAGTGGCGTTCGACGACGGGAACATCGTTGACTGGCTACGGTCGGGAAAGGTCCCGACTTCAATATCCGTGACGGATCGAACTGGTCACGCCTCGGCCGCGTACGCGTATCAACTGGAGCTCGGCCCCCACGCGACGTCGAGTCCGATCGACCTCGCGGTGCCGCTCCACGGCGGCGATTTGAATCTCGCGCAGCTGCTCTCCGCGGCGCGAAGCGGGTACGTGGCTCAACCGACCACAGTAGTCGCCTCACAGCCAGGTGCGACTCCGGAGCCTGCTGGCGTCAACGCTCCCGGTATCACGCTTCTCCCTGGGCAGGGCGAGCGCGCGGTCTCGTCGCAGCTCGAGAAGACGGCTGGCGAGTGGCGCCAGAAGCTCGGGCCGGTGAGCATAACGCTTCCGCCGTCGGCGGCTCGGTACACCCAGACAATGCGAGCGCAGCTCGCGGACATTCTCATCAATCGCGATGGCGCCGCGATTCAGCCGGGCTCGCGGAGCTACTCGCGCTCGTGGATTCGCGACGGCTCGCTGACGTCGACCGCGCTCCTGCGGCTCGGTCACGACCAGGACGTGAAAGATTTCATCGACTGGTACGCTCCGTACCAATACGACAATGGCAAGGTCCCGTGCTGCGTCGATGAGCACGGCGCGACGCCAGTGCCCGAGAACGACAGCCACGGCGAATTCATTTATCTGGTGGCCGAGTACTACCGGCACACCGGAGACAAGGCGGAGCTGGAGAAGATGTGGCCCCACGTCGCCAAGGCGGTGGCGTACATGGATTCTCTTCGCCACGAAAGGATGACGTCGCAGTACACGGTCGGCGCTAACACGCCGTTCTATGGATTGTTACCGCAGTCCATAAGCCATGAAGGCTACAGCGCGAAACCGATGCATTCCTACTGGGATGATTTCTTCGCGCTGAGGGGATTCAAGGACGCTGCGTTCATCGCAAAAGAGCTGGACAAACCCGAGGCCGCAAAATTTGCCGAGTTCCGGAGCAGCTTTCGCTCGAATCTGTTCGAGTCGATTCGTCAGGTAGTGATACAGCGGAAGATCGACTACATACCCGGCTCGGTGGAGCTGGCTGATTTCGACGCGACATCGACGACGATCGCGGTGAGTCCTGGTGGGGAAGCGGGGCGTCTTCCCGGTCCGCTGCTGCTGCGCACGTTCGACAGGTATTTCCAGGACGCGCGTCTTCGACGCCTTGGCATCAAGCCGTGGGACGCGTACACGCCGTATGAGCTCCGCACAGTTGGCACGCACGTACAATTGGGTCAGCGCGCGCGCGCCCATGAGCTGCTCGATTTCTTTTTCACCGGTCAACGACCTGCGGCTTGGCATCAATGGGCGGAAGTCGTCTATCGCGATCCCAAGACGCCCAAGTTCATCGGCGACATGCCGCACACGTGGGTAGGTAGCGACTATATCAGAAGCTTCCTCGACATGCTCGCGTACGAGCGGGAAAGCGACAGCTCGCTCGTCATCGGCGCCGGTGTCAGAGACGAGTGGGTTAAGGAAGATCCCGGGCTCAGGGTGTCCAATTTGAGCACCGAGTACGGGCCGTTGAACTACGACATGCGCGCGATCGGTAAGGTCGTGACGATCAATCTGCGCACCGGCCTGAGGATGCCACCCGGTGGAATCGTCGTTTACAGTCCCCTCGAGCAGCCAATCCTGTCTGCGGCAGTCGACGGCGTTCCAACCGCGATTCGGGGCGCGGAGGTTAGGGTCCGCAAGCTCCCGTCAATCGTCACGATCCGCTACGCGCAATGATGCGGGCGACCGTACAGAAGCGAGCAGAAGTGAGCGCCTCTAAAGATCTCAGGAGGGAGGCGAGGGTGTCCTCGGAGGGAGCGGCCGGAGCCAGCGCCGCCGCAAGGCGGCGCGGTGCGACGAAGCCGCAAGGCGAGTTGCAGGCGAGAGCTCCCGCGGACACCCTCGCCGACCACGCACGAGATGCAGATCGAAGCGCCTTAATTCGCGAGGATTGCTCCCTTGGTGCGAATCACCTTGGCGTAGTAGCGGCCCGACGATTTGATCGTGCGTTGCTGAGTCGAGTAATCCACGTGCACGATGCCGAAGCGTTTGGAGTAGCCGTGCGCCCACTCGTAATTGTCGAGCAGGGACCAGGCATAGTAGCCGCGAAGGTTCACGCCCTTGCTCATCGCCTCGTGCGCGGCGCGCAGGTGCTGGCGGAAGTACTCCACGCGCAGCGGATCCTCGACGCGGCCGTCGATCGTGTGCGGCGGGTCGTAAAACGCAGCGCCGTTCTCGGTGATGTAGATGGGTGGCTTGCCGTAACGCTCGGTCACCCACAGCAAGATCTTGGTCAGCGCCTCGGGAAAAACTTCCCACCTGGTATCGGTCTCGATGTGTTGTGGTTGCGGCACGTGCCTGGTGCGGAGCGGCAGGTTGTCGGGATGATATTGCTCGACTCGGCGCGTGTAGTAGTTGACGCCGAGAAAATCGATCGGCTGCTTGATCAGCCGCATGTCCTCGGCAGGCCACTCCGGCCACGCTTCGTCGAAAATCTCGCGCATCTCCTCCGGGTATTGCCCAAGGAAGACGGGGTCGAGGTACTGCCGATTTATGTAAGCGTCGGCTCGGCGCACCGCCGTGAGATCCTCCAGAGAATCCGACGCCGGGTACTTCGGTTCCAGGTTCACCGTGATTCCGATCTTTCCCTTCGAAGCCTTGCTGGAGCGGAATCTCTGCACCGCCAGGCCGTGCGAGCGGAGGAGGTTGTGTGTCGCGATCGGCGCCTCGAACAAATTCGAGTGACCGGGCGCGAGCCCGCCCGACAAATATCCTCCGTCGGTCACGACCCACGGCTCGTTGAGCGTCGACCACATGTCTACCCGGTCGCCCAGGGCGTCGAACATCGTCGTGGCATAGTCGCCAAACCAGTCGGCCACGTCGCGATTGAGCCAGCCGCCGCGGTCGTCGAGCGCTTCGGGGAGATCCCAGTGGTAGAGCGTGACGTTCGGCTTGATGCCGCGCTTGAGCAGCTCATCGACCAATCGCGAATAGAAATCGATGCCTTTCTTGTTGACGGCACCGGTGCCCCGCGGAAAGATGCGCGGCCACGCGATGCTGAACCGGTAGGCGTTCGCCCCCAGCTCCGCCATGATCGCGACATCGTCCTTGTAGCGCCGGTAATGGTCGCAGGCGACGTCGCCCGTCTGGTCGAGCCAGGTGTTGCCCGGAGTGTGCGAGAAGCGGTGCCAGATGCTGGGTCCGGCGCCGTCGGCGGCTGGAGATCCCTCGATTTGGTAGGCGGAGGTTGCGGTGCCCCACACGAAATCATCGGGGAAACTGTAATTCTCGGTCATTGCGACTTTGAGAACAGGACGCGATCTGACATCCACAAAACCGAAGCAGGGAGCCGCAAGCTGACCAACGCTGGGAGCTTGTCAGCTTTCATACAGGCGTACAAAACCATGTTAGTCGGCAGAGAAGGGGCACTATGGCGCGAGTGAGACTCGAAGGGGTCCGCAAAATTTATACTGAAGGGGCGGCACAAGTAGCCGTCGATCGCGTCGATCTCGATGTGAAGGACGGCGAGTTCGTCGTTCTCGTCGGCCCCTCGGGATGCGGCAAGAGCACCACGCTTCGAATGATCGCCGGCCTCGAATCGATCAGCGCCGGCACGGTCAAGATCGGCGATCGCGTCGTCAACGACGTGCCTCCCAAGGCGCGCGACATCGCGATGGTGTTCCAGAACTACGCCCTGTATCCGCACATGTCGGTACGTGAGAATCTGGGATTCGCGCTCAAGCTTCGGAACATGTCGGTGGATGAGATCGACAAGCGGGTGCGTTCAGCCGCGGCGACACTGGGGCTGGATGAATATCTCGACCGCAAGCCGCGCCAGCTCTCCGGCGGGCAGCGGCAGCGCGTCGCGCTCGGCCGCGCAATTGTGAGGCAGCCGCAGGTATTTCTGTTCGACGAGCCGCTCTCGAATCTCGATGCGCAGATGCGCGTCTCGATGCGCCGCGAGATCGCGCGGCTGCACCAGGAGCTCAAGGTGACGATGATCTACGTCACACACGATCAGATCGAGGCGATGACTCTCGGCGACCGGATCGTGGTGATGAACAAGGGCCACGTGATGCAGATTGACACGCCGATTAACCTCTACGAGAAGCCGAAGAATAAATTCGTGGCGGGATTCATTGGCAATCCGGCGATGAACTTTGCGAACGGCACCATCGAGGGCGGCG
>JBGPHO010000238.1:0-4321 GCA_041484425.1 Gemmatimonadaceae bacterium | reverse complement strand
TGTACTCCTGCATCCGGTCGAGCGGAAAGATTCCCGCCTTCGCTCTCTGGAGCACCACTTCGTTGATGTCCGTGGCATAGATGCGCGACCGGTCGTACAGCCCTTCTTCGCGTAGCAGCATTGCCATCGAGTAGACTTCTTCGCCCGTCGAGCAGCCGGCGTGCCAGATGCGGATGAAGGGATAAGTGCGAAGCAACGGCACGACGTGCTGGCGGAACGTGATGTAGAAGTTCGGATCCCGAAACATCGCCGTCACGTTGATGGAGAGGTCCAGCAGCAGCTTCTCCATCATTGCCGGCTCGTGGAGCACGCGCTCCTGGAGCGCGCTCATGCTCGGCAGCTTTTCCGCCTCAATGCGCTTCCACAGGCGGCGGCGAATCGACGCGTAGGCATAGGCCCGGAAGTCGAACCCGTAATGACGGAAGATCCCCTCCAGCAGCAGCTCGATCTCGATTCTTTCCAAATCGGGCTTGAACGTCTGCTGGTCGGGCTCCGCGCCAGTCCTGGCTACCTCCGCTATCTGTACAGCCATACTCGCAGCAGTGACAACAGCTGCTCGGTATCGACAGGCTTGGTGATGTAGTCGGACGCCCCCGCCGCGATGCACTTCTCGCGATCACCCTTCATTGCCTTCGCCGTCAGCGCGATGATCGGCAGCGACTTGAACCGGTCCATTGCGCGGATCGCCCTCGTCGTCTCGTACCCATCCATCTCGGGCATCATGACGTCCATCAGCACCGCGTCCACGTTCGCATCCTTGTTCAGCTGGTCGATCGCCTGCTTTCCGTTCTCGGCGAATCGCACGACCATTCCGTGGTCCTCGAGCATGCTCGTCAGCGAGAAGATGTTGCGTACGTCATCGTCCACCACGAGGATGTTCTTCCCGGCGACCACGGAGTCCGCATCGTGCAGATGCTCCAGCATCTTCCGCTTCTGCTCGGGCAGCCTCGCCTCGATGCGGTGGAGGAAAAGCGCCGTCTCGTCGAGCAGGCGCTCGGGAGACTTCACGTCCTTGACGATGATCGTCTCCGCGTACTTCTTGATCTTCGTCTCGTCCTCCGGACTCAGCTCCTTGCCGGTGTAGATGATGATCGGAAGGTCATGGTTGGTCTGATCCGACTTTACCTTCTCGAGCAAATCGAATCCGCCCATGTCGCCCGAGCGCAGCCCGAGGTCGAGGACCATGCAGTCGAAGTGCCTCTCCTGGAGCTTGCCCAGCGCCTCTTCCGCCGTGCCGACCGCGACAATGTCGACGTCGTCGTGGGCGATCAGCTCGACGATGCTTTGCCGCTGCGCCTCGTTGTCCTCGACGACCAGCAGATTCTTCGGCACGGTGTCGATGAATGAGGAGATCCGGGCGAAGGCCGCATCGAGTCCTTCCTTGCTCACCGGCTTGGCCAGGAAGGCGATCGCGCCCGCCTTGAGCCCTTCGCGTTTCTCCTCGACGCCGGAAATGATGTGAACCGGAACGTGTCTCGTGTCCGGGTCGCGCTTGAGAC
Organism: Gemmatimonadaceae bacterium; assembly: GCA_041484425.1. Classification (GTDB taxonomy): domain Bacteria; phylum Gemmatimonadota; class Gemmatimonadetes; order Gemmatimonadales; family Gemmatimonadaceae; genus UBA4720. The sequence goes on along the minus strand of JBGPHO010000238.1, from coordinate 2,822 downwards.
GATCGAGCACCTCTAGTCCATCCATTCCCGGCATGTCGATGTCGAGAGTGATCGCATCCGGACGAATCTCCCGCGCGGCGGTGAGGCCAGCCTCGCCGTCCAGCTCGACCACTGCCTTGAAGCCCTTTTCGCGCGCCATGTCGAGCAGGACCTTCGCGAAATTCTGATCGTTCTCGATGACGAGCACAGTGCGATCGCCCTCCTCGATCCGCTCCCGGTCGTCGTTGATCACCGTTTGCGGTATGGTTCGACGCTCGGGCCGATATTGCAATGCATCGCCGGTGGCCTTGCGCCGCTGGTCGCGACTTGGCGGTTGTGGCTTGACCGGTGTTGTTCGCCGTGGCGCTACTCCCGCATTGCGGGACAGAGAGGGGTAGTTGCTGACGCGGATCGGATCGCGGTCGGGACCATCCTGACGCGGGATGTACCGCAGAGGGAGGAACAGCGTGAACGTGCTGCCCTGATTCTCCGCGCTCTCGACCCTGATCTCACCACCGAGCAGGCGCGCGATCTCGCGGCTGATCGAAAGTCCGAGACCCGTTCCACCGTACTTCCGGCTCGTCGTTCCGTCCGCCTGCTGGAACGCCTCGAAAATGAGCCGCTGCTTGTCCTTCGGAATTCCCACGCCCGTATCGGAGACGGAGAAAGCAAGCACCTCCGGCGCGGCTTCGAGCGTCGGATTCAGGAATCGGCGCCCCTTCTCGGCGCGACGAACGGTGAGAGTGACGTCACCCTGCTCCGTGAACTTGAACGCATTGGAAAGCAGATTCTTGAGAACCTGTTGCAGCCGTCCGCCATCGGTGAAGAGCGCCTGCGGAAGATCCGTGTTCACGTCCACGTGGAAGCCAAGACCCTTCTGATCCGCGAGCTGGTTGAAGCTGCGCTCGACGAATTCCTTGATGTCCGTGAGCCGGATCTCCGTCGCATTCACATCCATCTTGCCGGCTTCGACCTTCGACAGATCGAGCACGTCGTTGATCAGATTCAGTAGATCGCTGCCCGATGTGAGAATCGTCTGCGCGAACTCGACCTGCTTGGGGCTGAGATTGCCATCCTTGTTCTCGCTCAGCAGCCGCGCCAGGATGAGGAGGCTGTTGAGCGGTGTCCTCAGCTCGTGCGACATGTTGGCAAGGAACTCCGACTTGTACTTGGAGCTTAGCGCGAGCTGCTCCGCCTTTTCCTCGAGAGCGAGTCGTGCCGCCTCCACTTCCTCGTTCTTAGTTTCGACCTTCCGATTTTGCTCGGCCAGCAGGGACGCTTTTTCCTCGAGCTCCTCGTTGACCTGCTGCAGCTCCTCCTGCTGATCCTTGAGCAGCTCTTCCGACGTCCTGAGAGTCGTGGCTTGTGCCTCGAGCTCGGCGTTGGATTTCTTCAGCTCTTCCTGCTGTTTCCGCAGCTCTTCGGATTGACTTTGCAATTCCAGAGTCAGACTTTGCGACTGTTCAAGCAGCTCGGCGGTCCGCATGTTGGCCGCGATCATGTTGATCACGACGCCCACACTCTCCGCGAACTGATCGAGGAAGAGCTGGTGGATCTGGCTGAAGGGCAGGAACGACGCGAGCTCGATCACTGCCTTCACATCCCCCTCGAACAGAACAGGGAGCACGAGCACGTTGCGCGGCGGCGCCTCTCCAAGGCCCGACGAGATCCGGATGTAATCATCCGGAACGTTCGTGAGCAGAATCGGCTTCTTCTCCAGCGCCGCCTGGCCGACGAGTCCCTCGCCGAGATAGAAGCGGTTGCCGACGTGCTTGCGCTCCTTGTATGCGTAGCTCGCAATGAGCTTGAGCACCGGCGTGTTCTGGTCGTCGTCCATGATGTAGAACGCGCCGTGGTGAGCCGAGACGAGCGGCGTCAGCTCCGACATGATGAGCTTCGATACCGCTTCCAGATCCTTCTGCCCCTGCATCATTCGCGAGAACTTCGCGAGGTTCGTCTTCAACCAGTCCTGTTCCGAGTTCTTTTCGGTCGTGGACTTCAGGTTCACGATCATCTGGTTCAGGTTGTTCTTCAGCTCGTCCAGCTCGCCCTGCGCTTCTACCGCGATCTGCCTGCTCAAGTCGCCGCGGGTTACCGCCGTCGCGACGTCCGCGATCGCGCGCACCTGGAGCGTCAGGCTGTTCGCCATCGCGTTCACGTTGTCGGTGAGCGCTCTCCACGTCCCGGCTGCGCCTGGTACTTCCGCCTGGCCGCCGAGTTTTCCCTCTGTTCCGACTTCCTTGGCGACGCGCGTCACTTCGTCGGCGAAGACGCGGAGCGAGTCCACCATCGCGTTGACGGTGTTCTTGAGCTCTAGAATCTCGCCGCGCACTTCGACGGTGATCTTCTGCGACAGATCTCCCTTCGCGACCGCGGTCGTGACGAGGGCAATGTTTCTGATCTGGCTGGTCAGGTTTCCGGCCAATGTATTGACGTTGTCTGTCAGATCCTTCCACGTGCCCGCGACTCCGGGCACGTTCGCCTGGCCGCCCAGCTTTCCTTCCGTGCCTACGTCGCGGGCGACTCGGGTCACCTCGGACGAAAACCCGCTCAGCTGATCGACCATCGTATTGATGGTGTTCTTCAGCTCGAGAATCTCACCTTTCACGTCGACCGTCATCTTGCGCGAGAGGTCACCCTTCGCGACCGCGGTCGTGACGTCGGCGATGTTTCTCACCTGGCCGGTGAGGTTCGACGCCATGAAGTTCACGTTGTCCGTGAGATCCTTCCACGTTCCGGCGACGCCAGGCACGTTCGCCTGTCCGCCCAGCCGTCCTTCGGTTCCTACCTCGCGCGCGACACGCGTGACTTCGCCGGCGAAGACGCTCAAGCTGTCCACCATG
>JBGPHO010000237.1:0-4323 GCA_041484425.1 Gemmatimonadaceae bacterium | reverse complement strand
CTGCTGACGCTCCTCGCAACTCTTGGTTTTCTCGCCATCGCGATCGTTGGCATCGTTGGCCTCAGCAGATTCGCGCACACGAGCAGCGTCCGCAGGCGCGCGCCGATGTCGGTGGGTGCCGTGATTGGCGTGCTTGCGCTCGCCGCTGGCATCAACGAGATGCCGGGAAGCTGGTTCTCGTACGATACCGCGATGTCGCCCGCCACCTTCCAGGCGACTCAGGTCCTTCTGGCGGCGTTGCTGGGGCTGTCGACCTTTCTGCTCGTCGGTTTTACGCTCGCCGCGGCGGAGGCATCCACCCGGCACGCGTTCCCGCGGCATCTCGATTGGTGGAAGTTGTGGCGATTCCGCGGCACGAGAGAAGTGGCGTCCCGGGTTGGTGGCGGCTATGCCGTGGCCGCCATCGGCTTTGCCTACGTCGCGATCTTCTATCTGGTGACGCGGACGCTATTCGGCTGGTGGGTACCGAGCGAGCTGCTCGACGATCCAAACCAGATCGCGTCCCCGATGCCTTGGATATCCGGCATCGCCGCGTCGGTGAATGCGGGCGTGTGGGAGGAGTCGCTCTTCCGGGCATTACCGCTGTCCCTGCTCTCGCTATGGATAGGACGACGTCCTGGGCGCCGGTGGTGGCTGGCGGCGGGAGTCGTTGCGTCGGCGCTCATCTTCGGGTTCGCCCACGCGAACTACGAATCGTGGCCTCCGTATTCACGGGGCGTGGAGATCTTTCTCGACGCCTGCTTCTGGGCGGTGCTGTTCATCAACTTTGGGCTCATCGTCACCGTCGTCGCGCACTTCGTGTACGACCTCGTGCTGTTCGGGATATTCGCCGCGTCGGGAAGCTCCGTCGAATACCGCGTCACGGCCGGGATCATTTTGCTCGCTTTGCTGGCCCCGGCTCTCGTCGTCTTGTGGCGCTTGGCGGTGCAAGGCGGCTTCACGCCGCTTCCGGAGGAGGCCCGGTTCGGAGCGTGGACGCCTGGCGCCGAGGAGGAACCGGAGGAGCCAATCGCTCCGAGACTCTCCGGCGCATTCACCATGCACGCACGCCGGCTTGCGGTGGCGGCCGCCGTCGCCGGAGTCATCGTCGCGGTTGCCCGGCCGCCCAGGCCCACACTCGGCCCGCAGTTTACGGCCGAGCGTCATCGTGTCCTTGCCACGGCCGATTCGGTGCTGCTCTCGCACGGTGGAAGTCCGGCCGGCTGGACGCGCCTGACGGGGACAGGAACGGACACGCTCGACGCGTGGCCGCGGTTTCTACGCCGGCACAAGCTCGTCGCCGAGGCGCAACGTTTTGCCTCTACGTTTGAGCCATCGACGTGGTGGACCGTTCGGTACGTTCACACGACGGGCACCGCGGCGCAGCGCACCGAGGAGTGGCGCGTCAGGCTGTGGCCGGATGGGAGACCGCTGGACGCGCGCCATCTCGTTCCGGATTCCGCGCACCGTGGCTCGGCCGATTCGGCCGCACTTCGCCGCATCGCGCTCGCAGCCCTCACGCGCGAAGGGATAGACACATCCAGGCTCCAGGAATCGGAGGTCAGGGAAACGGCGCGCCCGGCAAGACGCGATGCCACGGTCACCTACACGGACACGGCGGTGAAGCTCCCGGATGGGGCGGCCGCGCGTGCCTGGGTGCAGATCGCCGGTGACGAACCGCTCGTGGTGCGGCGCGGCGTGGAGTTGCCGGAAGCGTTCCTCCGCGCGGACCGGGCGCAACAAACCACTCGGATGTTGATCGCGGGCGTCAGTATTCTCCTGCTGCTCGGAGTCGTTGTGACCGGCGCGCTCGTAGTCAAGCGACGACGCGCGATCGTCGTGAACGACGGGACGGTCAACCGCAAGGACACGTTCGTTCTCATGGGCGTGCTCGTCCTGCTCGCGACGCTGAGCAGCCTCAACTCCCTGCCGACGCGGCTCTTCTCGTACGACACGACCGAGCCATGGGGCAGCTTCATCGGCACCACCGCGCTCGGATTCGTGCTGGCGATCCCCCTGATACTGTTTGTCCTCGGCATATGGCTGGCGCTCGGCGCCATGAGACGCCGTGTAGGAATTCCGATGCTGGCGGGCGAGCCGTCCAGATCCGCAAGCAACGACATGCTGATCGCCGGGTTCGGACTCGGCGGCATCGTGTACGCGATGTCTCATCTGGATGCACTCATCCCGCGAGCGGGCATGCCGCGCCCGCCGACGACTGTGCTCAATGAGATGTTGCCCGTGCTGGCAGGGATCACCGACATACCGACGAATGCGCTGATGATGGTGGCGGTGGCCGGCATCCCGTTGCTCGTCGTGGCAGGATTCAGCCCGCGTTGGACCGTGAGAGCGCTCGTTCTTGTGGCAATAGGGGCGATGGTGGGTGCGTTGGTCTGGTCGTCCGGACCAACGAGCGAGATCGATCCCGTGGGTGTGATGCTGGCCATTGCGAGCGTGGCGGTAGTGTCGATCGCGCTCGTTGTCTGGGGCTCGCTGTCCGCGTGGTCCTGGATTGTCGCGGCGCTGGCATTCCAGGCGCTGGGCGGTCTGCGCAACGCGGCCTATGGGCCGGTGTGGCAGGGACGGACAGCGGGAGTGCTCACGGTGCTCGTTGCCTTGGCGCTGGTCGCGCTGATTGCACGACAGACGGCGCGCAAGCGAGGAGGGCCAGGTGGCACGCTGACGCAAGCCTGATGCACAAGGTGTATAATCTATTTGACTGCAGTCGAAGCGGAGCGAAAGGGTTCGGACGCGAGAGGCGTCCGAACCCTATTTGTTAGAGCGCGCGCCCCGTTCCGTTAGAGGTGCTAAGGACGCGCACAACGGGGAGTAGTATCTTTATGTGAAATCATTCACATGGAGATTCCGCGGTGAAGATTGCCGTGTGCGTCAAGCGGGTGCCCGACATGGATGTCCGCTTCCGGATCGGTGCGGACAACGTGTCGGTAGATGAGGGCGGCCTCAAGTTCGATATCAACGATTTCGATGCGTGGGCGGTGGAAGCCGCACTGCAGTTGAAGGATAAGAATGCCGGGAGCGAAGTTACGGTGATCTCCCTGGGACCCGACGTGGTACAGGAGACCATTCGGAAGGCGCTGAGCATGGGAGCCGACCGCGGAATTCATGTCAAGGCCGACAAGGTTCCCTTCGACGGACTCGCGATCGCGAAGGCGCTGTCAGCCGAGCTCAAAACCGGCGGCTACGATCTGATTCTCTTCGGGAAAATGTCGCCCGATTCGTCCAACGGAGTCGTCGGCCCGATGGCGGCGGAGCTGCTCGGACTCCCGTGCGTGACGGCGATTTCTTCTCTGGAGATCGCGAATGGCAAAGGCACGGCGAAACGTGAGCTGGAAGGCGCGCAGGAGATCGTAGAATTCCCGCTGCCCGCCGTGCTCACGGTCGACGAAGGTCTCAACGCCGCGCGCCTGCCGACGCTCAAGGGAATCATGGCAGCCAAGAAAAAGCCACTCCAAACCAAACCTGCTCTGCTCGCAGAGCCACAAATCACTGTACGTAGGCTCGAGCTTCCCGCCGAGAGAAAAGCCGGGCGGATTGTGGGCGAGGGCGCGGCGGCGGTGCCGGAGCTCGTCAGGCTCCTTCAGACGGAGGCGAAGATCCTTTGATGGCGAACATCTTCGCCTTTGTCGAAACGCGCGGGACCGACGTGCGAAAAGTCGGGCTCGAGGCGGTCACCGCGGCGCGGATGCTCGCGGACAAATCGGGCGGCGGGGAAGTGCACGCCCTCATGGTCGGCCCCCTCGGAATCGCCGCGAAAGCGTCGCAGATCGGACAATACGGCGCCGACGTGGTCATTGTCGTCGAGCACGCCGGTCTCGCCAACTACAGCCCCGAGGTCGCGACGGCGACCGCCGCGGATCGCGTGAAATCGGGCGGCTACCGCGCCGCGGTATTCAGCACAACCGCGCAGGGGCGTGATCTCGCGCCACGCGTGGCAGCTCGTCTCGGCGTCAGCCTCGTCACGGACGTTCTCTCTTTCGAAGTCGAAGGCGACTCGATCATGGTCCGTCATCCGATGAACATCGGAAAGGTGATCGCCACGATCGCGATCGCAGCCAAACCAGCGGTGATCGCGATGCGTCCCAACGTCATCGCTCCGGCGCAGAACGCAAAGGCGGGACGCGTGGAAAACGCGTCGCCGGCCATCGATCCCGCATCCGCGCGCGTGAAAGTGATCGAGACGCGCCAGGGTGGTGGCGGCAAGCTCGATCTCGCCGAAGCTCCAGTCGTCATTGCCGGCGGGCGCGGTCTCAAGGCGGCGGAGAATTTCAAGCTCGTCGAAGACCTTGCCGCGGCGTTCGGAAATGCCGCGGTCGGCGCCACTCG
>JBGPHO010000236.1:0-4334 GCA_041484425.1 Gemmatimonadaceae bacterium | reverse complement strand
GTATCCAGCTGCATTGTCCATCTCCGTACGAAGTTTGGCGGGCGTGAATCCAGATTCCTGTTCCTTTCGGGAAAAGCAATAGCGGTGCCGCTCGCAGAGCTTCCTTGACCCTGGAGCAGGGTCTGATTTGCGCTCCGAATCACGCGTGAATTGGCGGATCGGGGTCCTTGCAACTCTGTTATATTGGGGTCATGAAGATCGAGTTCACACCCCGCGCGTCCGAGGGGGTCGAGCGCCACATTCAGGTGTCGGTGCCACCGGAGGCGGTGAAGGACGCAGAAGACAAAGCGGCGAAGCGGTATGCCTCGACGGTCCGGCTTCCGGGTTTCAGACCCGGTAAGGCCCCCGCGACCGTAGTTCGCAAGAAGTTTGGTGACGCGATCAGACAGGAAGCCCTGGAGTCGATCGTCCGCGAAGCCTATGAGGAGTTCGTCGAGAAGGAGAGCATCAAAGTCGCGGCACAGCCCCACGTCCACGACCTGAAGTTCGAGGAGGGAAAACCGCTCACGTTCGAGCTGCACCTCGAGGTCAGGCCCACGATCGAGCTCGCGCGGACGAACGGCTTTCGTATTCAGCGTTCAGCGGCGACGGTCACGGATGAGCAGCTCGCTCAGCAGCTCGAGCAGATCCGGGATGAGAAGGCGACCTGGACACCAGTCGTCGAAAAGGCGAAGCCGGGCGACATGGTGAACGTGCAGATAGCGACTGGCGCCGAAGCCGGTGAGGGAAAGAGCTATCCGCTGGTCCTCGGCGCCGGCCAGGCGATTCCCGGAATCGAAGAGCTGGTCATGGAAGCCGCGCCCGGCGAAACGGTGGAGCGGGCGGTCAAGTGGCCCGACGATTTTCCGGACGAAGCGCAGCGTGGACAGACGAAGACCGTCCGCATCACGCTGAATGAAGTGAAGCGGAAGTCGGCGCCGCCGATCGACGACGCGCTCGCGCGCGAGGTCGGTGATTTCGAGTCCCTCGACGCTCTCAAGAAGGCAGTGCGGAGCGACATGGAGCGCCACGCGGAGCACGAGGTCGAGGCGAGCGTGAGGCAGCAGCTGATCGATCAGATCATCGCCGCCAACTCCTTCGACGTCCCAAAGAGCTGGATCCAGCAGTTCGTGCAGAACTACGCTGAAGCCTACAAGGTTCAGGCCGGTGAGCGCGACCAGTTCGCGGGGGAATTCCGCGCGATGGCGGAGCGGCAAATCAGGCGGGACCTCGTGATCGAGACCATCGCGGAGAAGGAAGGATTGATCGCGACGGAAAAGGATCTGGACGACCGCATTGCTGAGCAGGCTGAAAAGAGAGGAGCGAACCCCGGCCAGATATACGCTCAGCTGGAAAAAAGCGGCCGGTTGAAGGAGATGGAGCGCAGCATCACCGAAGACAAGGTGTTCAAGTGGCTGCTGGACCGAAACGATGTATCGACTAATGCCTAAACGGGAAGACGAAGAGCCAATGCCGACGATCTACACGCCGTACGTTATCGAGCGCTCGAGCCGCGGCGAGCGCACCTACGATGTTTTCTCCCGGCTCCTGATGGACCGGATCATTTTTCTTGGCACGCCGATCAACGACGACGTCGCCAACATTGTGATCGCGCAGCTCCTCTTCCTCGAGTCGGATAACCCCGAGCGGGACATCCACATCTACATCAACTCGCCAGGCGGCAGCGTTTCGGCCGGACTGGCGATCTACGACACGATGCAATTCCTCAAGTCGCCGGTTAACACCAACTGCATGGGGCTGGCGGCGAGCATGGGCGCGTTCCTGCTGGCGGCAGGCAGACCAGGCAAGCGATCCGCCCTTCCCCACGCCCGCATCATGATTCACCAGCCGTCACAGGGTGGCGGCGGCGGCACGGCTTCCGACATCGAGATCCAGGCGAGAGAGATTCTTCACTTGAGGTCGCAGATGAACAAGCTCATGGCCAAGCACACCGGGCAGCCGGTCGAGCGCATCGAGCGCGACACCGACAGGGACCGTTTCATGTCGGCCGAGGAGGCAAAGGAGTACGGTTTGATCGACAACGTGATTTCGTACCGCGGAGAGATAGAGGAAGCGCTCAAACAGGCCTGATTTTGAGGGCTTCTGTTACTTGTGAAAATCTTCACGAGTCCTGCCCTCGGAGGCTTTGCTTGACCGTTTTCGCGCCCGCTGTTAGGTATCTTTAGTCAGGCCTCGATGTCCGGATTCGCTGGGCAAGCATTCCCCGTTCCCCGTTGATCTATGTCGCAAGAGAAACATCTTCGCTGCTCGTTCTGCGGAAAGTCGAAGGACTCTGTCCGGAAGTTCATTTCCGGACCGTCTGTTTACATCTGCAACGAGTGCATTGCTCTCTGCAACGAAATCCTAGCGGAGGATGAGGAGCGCGAGGTAGCTGAGGCGATAACCCAGGTCCCCTCGCCGCAAGAGATCAAGGATGTTCTCGACCAGTACGTGATCGGGCAGGAGCAGGCGAAGAAGGCACTGGCTGTCTCCGTATACAACCACTACAAGCGCATCAATTCCACGACGCTCAAGGATGACGACGTCGAGCTCGACAAATCCAACATCCTGCTGATCGGACCCACCGGCGTCGGTAAGACGTTGCTCGCGCGCACGTTGGCCCGCATTCTCGACGTTCCTTTTACCATCGCGGACGCGACGACGCTCACGGAGGCGGGATACGTCGGTGAGGACGTTGAGAACATCCTCGTTCGACTGCTCCAGGCCGGCGACTTCAACGTCGCAGAATGCGAGCGTGGCATCGTTTACATCGACGAGATCGACAAGATCGCGCGCAAATCGGAAAACCCGAGCATTACGCGCGACGTATCCGGCGAGGGCGTCCAACAGGCGCTGCTCAAGATCATAGAAGGAACCGTCGCTTCCGTTCCGCCGCAGGGCGGCCGCAAGCACCCGCAGCAGGAATACATCCAACTGAATACGAAGGACATCCTCTTCATCTGTGGCGGCGCGTTCGACGGGCTCGAGAAGATCATCGAGGCTCGTACCGGACGCCGCCAGATCGGGTTCAACGGCGCCGCCGCGCGGGACAAGAAGCTCGCCCAGACGAAGATGTTCAGCGAAGTCGAGCCGGACGATCTGCTCCGCTATGGCCTGATTCCAGAGCTGGTCGGCCGCCTGCCCGTTACGGTCGCCCTCGAGGGACTCGATGAGGAGGCGCTGGTGCGCATTCTCAAGGAGCCCAAGAACGCCCTCACGAAGCAGTACGCCAAGCTGTTCGGACTCGAGGACGTGAAGATCACCTTCGACGAAGCAGCCCTCGTTGCGATCGCGGGCAAGGCGCTCAAGCGCGGCACCGGTGCGCGCGGACTCCGCGCCATCCTCGAAGAGGTTCTCATGGAAGTGATGTTCGACCTTCCGAGCAGAGAGGATGTGGTCGAGGTGAAGGTGACTGAATCGTGCATCTCGAATGGCACGCAGCCGTTGCTCGAGATCTCCCCGATCAGGCGCAAGAAAGAGGCGTAGACCTTCTGAACTGCAACGTACGACTACCGGCCTGGGGCGGTCGGCGGATCGGCTGACGGCCGCGGGCTGTCCCCAACGAACCATGTTGCAGCCCGTAGCGGAGAGCCGGCACGCACACAGCCCCCGGCCGGTAGTCGTACGTTGCAGTTATCTTTGCTTCCTCCTCGAACAGCCTCTAATCAGCCTTGGCGCAAGTCTTTCAGAGGGATAACGAGAGCATCCCGACGTCGGACCGGATCCCGGTCCTTCCGCTGCGGGATGTTGTCATTTTCCCGTACGTAGTGATTCCGCTCCTCGTTGGACGCGCGGCGTCGCTAGCCGCCATCGAGGCTTCTCTGGCGGAGGACAAGCTCATCCTGCTCGTCGCGCAGCGCGACGGCGAAAAGCAGGAGCCCGCCGCGGCTGACCTGCATCGGACGGGTGTCATCGGTCGGGTCGTTCAGGTATCGCGCCTTCCGACGGGCACCACGCGCGTCCTGGTCGAAGGAATCGCGCGCGCCCGAGTGACCCGCTACATCCCCGCCGGGAACGTGCTGAGGGCAGCCGCAGCGCCCTTTCCGTTCGAGGGACCGGGTATCGAGGACGTTGCGGAGACGGAAGCGCTGAGCCGGCGCGTTATGAACTCGTTCGAGGAGTACGTCGGTCTCCACCGCCGCATACCGGCGGAGATCGTCTCAATAATCCAGAGCACCGACTCCGCGGAGCGCCAGGCGTTCGGGGTTGCCGCACACGTCGCGGTTCGATTCGAGCTTCGGCAGTCACTGCTCGAAGCGGAAAATCTGCGGAGCCTGCTCGAGATGCTGGCGGAACTGCTCTCGGGCGAGATCGAGCTGCTGCGCCTCGAGCGGAAGATCGACGACGATGTCCGC
>JBGPHO010000235.1:0-4346 GCA_041484425.1 Gemmatimonadaceae bacterium | reverse complement strand
GCGCGGTGATGTTCTTCGAGGTGATCTTCCTCTACCGCGAATTGATCGACGCGATCACGCCGTGGATCGCCCAGCAGTCGGGCGGCTCGGTGCAGCTCGGTATCGGCGCCACCCTCGCTCTGGCATCCTTCGGATGGCTCGGCGTGCGCGGCATGTCGTGGTTCCTGTTCGGTCGTTTCGGAACTCCAGCGCTGCTCGCAGTCCTGTCGCGGCAGGCTGTCTCTATGGAAGGTGCCACGCGCCCAATCGAGAGGGCGATCGAGCCAGGACTCTGGCGCGAGCCGGTCAATGCTCTCAAGGCAGAGACCGCGTGGTTCCACGAGGAAGCAAAGCGCATGTTCGAGCTGCTTTCGCTCCCCGTGCTCCAGCTCCTGGCAGCCGCAATCAACTTTGCAGTTGTCATGATCAAATCTCGGCCGATGTTCTCACTTCCTTTCAAATCGCTCGAGGAAATCCTCGCCGCAACGCCGTTGGCGCATTCTAGGCCCTCGTTGGAGTCGGTTGCGAGGAAGCTCACCCCGCACGATCCAAGGCCGAGGGTAGCGTGATGAAGCTATCGCACATGTCTACAGTTCGCGGCGCTGCACTAGCGCTCGTACTGAGCGCAGGGGTGGCGTGCGCGCCACCGGCGGACGGCGCGAGGGTAGCGCGGTCGACGCTCGTCATAGGGATCGATGTCAGCGGCTCATTCCGGGGGAAAGCCCACTATGAGAGCGCGATCGACTTCGCGTCGAACTACCTCTATGCTCACATTCACGGACTTGGTGGACTGAAGCAGCCGACCGCCGTGTTCGTGGGCTCGTTCGGCGGGGAGAAGCCAGGAGAGACGAAGTCCTTCCAGCCGATTGACACTTTTCGGAACATGAGCGTCGCGGAGATCGCCGCCTTCCTGAGGAAGGAGTATCCGTCGAATGACGGGCTCACCGACTTCAACCCGTTCTTCGAGCGCGTCGGTACGCTGGTGAAGCGGCAGAACCTGGTACTCTCACCGCTCAATATCGTGATGCTCACCGACGGATTGCCGGACACGCCGTCGGAAAAGAACGACAGCCTGAGCAAGTACAGGAACATCAACGTGAGTGGTCTCGAGTACCTCTCGAAGAACACCACGATTCGCGTCCTGTATCCGCGTCCGACGGTGGCGGTGCACTGGGAGAAGAAGGTCCCTCGCCGCAGAGTGCGGATGTGGACCGTCGACGACGAGGTGATGGCCACCTGGCGCTCGCACTATCACGCGGGCACGAAGCCGGAGGGTCAGGCGGAGCTCTGGAAATGGATCTCGGACAACGTCGACTTCCGCGTGCGGAGCGGTGGCATCCTGTAGATACTGGACCGACCGACTTGGTGAGTGCCAAAGGCATCACCAATGAACACAGTCGCCCTATAGCAGTCCTCGCCGACTGAGGCGCACCCGCGACTACCGTCGCCGCGGGTTCGCCATCGAGTCCAGCTGAACGCGAGTGGGTCGACGCTAGCCCAGTCTCGCGAGAAGACGATCCAGCGCGGCGTAGCTCTCGTTCAGCCCGCCTTCCATCCCCGACTGCAGCATGCCGTCGCGATCCTCGGTGGTGTGGAACAGAGATATGTTAACGAGCCGCGTGCGACCGTCGCCAAGGTCCTCGAGCGTCGCGGTTTCGAGGGCTACGTGGCCCGGCATCCCGTCCCATTCGAACGTCTGGACAACGCGCTCTGGCGGCGTGACTTCGCTAAAACGACCTTCGAAGCCCTGGACCCCATGGGGACTGTGCTCCACGAATCGCCAGTGGCCACCGCGTTCTACTTCCAGCCGCTCGATCACAAGCTTGTTGCCACGCCCCCACCACTGCGCGACGAGTTTGGGATCGGTCATTGCTTGCCACACACGGTCGTGTGGTGCGTTGAAGATTCGCTCAATGCGGATCTCGCGATCGGTGGGCGTGGTGATCGTTGCCCTTACAGTGGGTTCCTGCTCCGTACTCGTCGTCATCGTTTCTCCCTTGTACGCTCGAGGAAATCCCCGAGCCGGTTGAGGCGGCCTTCGAGCATCCGCCGATATGCGGCGATCCACGCGGTTTCGTCATCCAGTCGGCGCGGGCCAAGCCGGCATCGGCGCACCCGTCCAACTTTTTCAGTACTCACCAGCCCGGCTGCCTCGAGCACCCCAACATGCTTCTTGATGCCTGTCAGTGTGATATCGAAGGCCTCGGCCAGCTCGCTGATCCCGGCTTCCGAGCGCCCGAGACGCTCGAGAATTCCCCGTCGTGTCGGATCTGCCAGCGCACCAAACGCGGCGTCGAGCTTTCCTGAATACTGAACCATATAGTTCAGTATAATGCGACCCCTTTAGTCTTGTCAATACTTCCGTGTTCAATGCGCGGAGTCACAGGTGTGGGCGCGGGATGCTCGCGGAAGCCGCGTCTAGGCGACAAATTCTACGATCGCTACCGGAGGCTCCGTTCCCCCATGTCACGGCAAATCTCAAGGGAGGGTATCATGCTCGATGAGTTCACTTCGTCCACCCCTCGGCGCGGCTTCATCGGCCGAATCGCCGCTGCCGCGATGGGCATCGGCGTGGCAGGCCTGGTGCCGAAAACGGCGGAGGCCGGCGCATCCCGGGCGGCCGACCCGCAACTCGAGGCCTGGTTCGGCAAGCTCAGTGGGAAGCACAGAGTGGTCTTCGACGCCACGGACGCTAATTCCGGTTTTCCGGCGATCTGGCCGCGAGTCTATCTTCTGACCACCGACGCGACTTATCCGGGAGAAGGCGCCAGCACAATGGTGATCCTGCGGCATGAGGGATTGCCCCTGGCATTCCAGGACAGCGTGTGGTCCAAGTACAAGCTTGGCGAGATGTTCAACATCAAGAGCGGCGATGTACCGGCCACGAAGAACCCTTACGCTACGATCACCGGCCTGCCGATTCCGGCGCTGGGCATCGCTGAGCTCATAAAGACCGGAACGCTGATCGGCGCATGCGATGTCGCCATCACAGTGTACAGCTCCGGCGCGGCGACCAAGATGGGAATGGATCCCGCCGCAGTGAAAAAGGAATGGATCGCCGGGCTGCTGCCCGGAATTCAGGTGGTTCCGTCGGGCGTCATGGCGGTGGCGCGAGCGCAGGAGTTCGGTGCCCGCTACATCTTCGCCGGGTGATCCGAATCGGCTAAGAGTGACGGGGGCTCGACCGAGCCCCCGTTCCATTCGCTAGTCGCGACTCGCTAGTAGACGTTCGCCGTGTCGCGGTATACGCGCACGTAGTCCAGGCGGTGATACTGGGGGAAGACGGTCGTCCCGTCCGGGCTGCCGTCGAAGTTGCCGCCGACAGCGGTGTTCATGACGAGCTGCAGCGTGCCGACTGTGATGTTCGACGTGTGCTTCGCGCGCTGCGTGCCGTCGATGTACCAGAGGAGGCTGTCGGGGAACCACTCGACACGGTAGGTGTGGTATCCCGACGAGAGTGCGACCCCGGCATATTCCGACGTCTCGTGCTGTTGGCCGGGATAGGTACCCCACCAGTGCGTCATCAGGTTGTCGTCTGGCACGCTGCCGCGGATTTCCATGACGTCGATCTCCGGCGGCCACGCGCCGCCGCAGCCGGTGATACCGGTGCACGGCGTGTTCACCAGCCAGTTCGCTGGCCAGATTCCCTTCCCCGTCGGAATCTGAGTGCGCCACTCGACGGCATTGCCGATGCGCACGGTGCGGTTTGTACCGCTGCGCACCTCACCCGAGGTGTAGCTTCGCCCGCCCATGGCGCGCTGCTGGCTGCGCAGCACGAGCGATCCGCTCTCGAGATAAACATCGCTCGGCGTGTAGTACTCGAGCTCGTTGTTGACGTTGACCGCTCCATCGACCGCGATCCAGCTCGTTGCATCGAGCGTGGTACCGTCGAACTCATCCGCCCACACGAGCTCCCACTTCGCCTGCTTCGTCTCCTTCGGAGCGAAAGGCCCGGTCGTTCCGGTGGGCCCCCTGTAGTCGCCGCGGCATGCCGATATGGCGACGGCACAGAGCACAAGCGCAGTGCGATTCACGAGGTCTCCGTTGGGATTCGTTTGTCGGAATGCGAGCAAAACGAAAACAAGTACATGTAGGTGAGACTATCGCTGGATGGTCGAGTGCACCGCTGTCCCGCCACCTCCCATGATAAGGCGAGCCACAACAGCAACCGGCTCCCCGATGTCGAGTTTCTTGCCATTGGCAAACCACACTTCCGTTTCGGTTTCGCCGTGGGCCTGGATAAAGGTCACCTGTTCTGCGTTGATGTAGGTGTCAATTCCCCCGAGTTCTTGCAGTCGCAAAAGCTTCATACTTCTCCCCTGATGTTGTGCAATGGCGAAACCTAGCATCTAAGTGGGCGCCTGCCG
>JBGPHO010000234.1:0-4349 GCA_041484425.1 Gemmatimonadaceae bacterium | reverse complement strand
TCGCGCGCGCCGGCGGACTGTTGCTCGTGGGCACGGACCCAACCGGTGGCGGCGGCGTCATCCCCGGCTACTCGAACCAGCACGCGCTGGAGCTGCTCGTCGAGAGCGGCTTTACGCCGTTGGAGGCGATTCGCATCGGCACATTGAATGGCGCGACATTTCTCGGGCGCGCCGATCGCGCGGGGTCGATCGTCGTGGGAAAGGACGCGGACCTCGTGGTGGTCGCCGGGGATCCTGCGACGCGCATCACCGATGTGCGAAACGTGCAGATCGTGTTCAAGCAAGGGGTCGGGTACGACCCCGCCAAGTTGATCGAATCGGTGAGGGGCAAGGTCGGTCTCTTCTAGCAGCCAACCTTAGAAAATGGAGAGTGAACCATGGTGCACGTGAACTATCTGGCGGTCCTTGTAGCCGCCATCACGGTGTTCGTGCTCGGCTGGCTTTGGTACAGTCCCCTGCTTTTCCTCAAGCCATGGTTGCGCGCGCGCGGAATAGACCCGGCGGTGGCCATGGCCGGCGCAAAAATGCCGGCGGGGAAGCTGGTCATCGAGCTGGTGCGGTGCATCGTCCTCGCCTACGTCATCGCGCGCTTCGTGGCGCTACTCGGCGTTACCAATTGGATGAACGCGGTACACTTCGGGGTTTTGCTGTGGATCGGGTTTCCGGTAATCCTTCTCACTGGATCCGTCCTCTGGGACAATGTCCCGGTGAAGGTGGCCGCGATTCACGCTGGTGACTGGCTGGTAAAGCTGTTGGTAATACCAATCATCGTGAGCGCGTGGCACTAAGCGAGGTCATGAAGCGTCGGTGCCGACAGGCTTGAAACCCTTGACGAGCCAAGCGCGGAGTCACTCAATGACACTGGACAGACGACGCTTTCTGCAGCTCACGGCCGGCGGAATGGTGGCGAGTCTTGCCGGCTCCGCGTGCACACGCGGCACCGGCGAAGATGCACAAGCGCTGGCACAGCCAGCCCTGCTTGAAATGCTGGGGCCCGAACGCACCCGGGAAATCGGGACGCGGTATCGCGGCGCCGTGCCCAGGGAGAATACGGCCGCCCGTTTGCGAGCCGCTATCTCCAGCTCGCAAGATCAGAGATTTCCGTGGATCTGGCGGCGATCGATCGAGGAACAAATCCGCGATGATTTCGCCGCCGGCCGCACTGTTGTCGTAGGTGGGTGGGTACTCTCGGAGACCGAGGCGCGGCAGTGCGCGCTGTACTCGCTCTCCGTCTAGCGCCTTCGAGTCCGGATGCACACTGATGCCAGAACGCTGGAGAACGGAACCGTAATCCAGGGCGACCTGTGCATTGTCGGTGCGGGTGCCGCGGGAATCAGCATCGCGCGGGAGTGGACGAACTCGCCACTGAGCGTCGTTCTTCTGGAAGGCGGAGGATTCGACCTCGAGCCGGAGATGCAGGACCTGTATCGTGGCGACATCGTCGGACAACCGTATTACCCGCTCCAAGCGGCGAGACTTCACTATTTCGGTGGGACTACCGGCCACTGGGCTGGGTGGTGCGCGACCTATGATCCGATCGATTTTGAGACTCGCTCCTGGGTGCCGCACAGCGGATGGCCGATCCGGCGCGAGGAGCTGGATCCATTTTATGCGCGCGCACAAAAGATCCTCGACCTCGGCCCCTACGAGTACGATGCAGAATACTGGGTGAAGCGCGACAAGGAGCTCGAGCCGCTGCCGCTCGATCCGAACACAGTCTGGACGAAGATGTGGCAGTTCAGTCCGCCGACCCGATTCGGGACGAAGTATCGGAACGCGATCGTCAACGCGCGCAACATACATCTCTATACTCACGCCAATGTCTGCGAGGTCGAGGCGAATGAGGGCCTGTCAGCGGTGGATGGCCTTCGAGTTCGAACGTTTGACGCGAAGGAGTATCGCGTAAAGGCGCGCTGCTACGTTCTCGCGTGCAGCACGATCCAGAATGCGCGGCTGCTCCTGGCATCCAATCGGAAAGCGACCACGGGACTTGGGAATGCGCACGACCTCGTGGGCCGTTACTTCATGGAGCACCTCGAGATGCCCAGTGGCGAGCTGGTGCTGGCGAAGCCCCAATCGACGAAGACGAAAATGTACATGCTGGACTTCGGCGTGACGAAGGCGCGCGGTGAGCTCGCGTTGAGCGCGCAGGCACAGAAGGAGCACGGCATCCTCAACGGCACCGCGTCGTTGGAACCTGGCACCCTCGGGGAACAGGTCCAGAGCACATTCCAGTTCCTGCCGCCACAAACGCTGAAAGCGATGATGGCGTGGGAAAAGGGCGGGAGGGTCGGACCGCCTCCCCTGATCGCATCGTCACCATCTGCGGCAATTGCCGTTCTTCAAGCTCCGCCAGCTGCGCCGCGGAACTTCCACCTGATAACGCGGCAGGAGCAGGCACCAAATCCCAACTCACGCGTCACGCTGAGCACCGAAAAGGATCCGCTGGGGATGCCGCGCGTGAGACTGGATTGGCAACTGACTGAACTCGATAAACGCTCCATTCGCACTTACTACAAGGTGCTTGGTCAGGAGATGGGGCGGAGCGGCGTTGGTCGCGTGCAGCTTCGAGATTGGCTGTTGAGCGATGATCGCACCTGGCCGTCATTCCTGAGCGGCGGGTGGCATCACATGGGCACGACGCGTATGCACGCCGATTCCAGGCAGGGAGTTGTCGACGCGAACTGCCGTGTACATGGACTTGGCAATCTGTACATCGCTGGTGCGGCGGTGTACCCCACCGCCGGCTCGGCGAATCCTACTCTGACGCTGGTGGCGTTGAGCCTGCGCCTGTCGGACTATTTACGGACGAAGCTGAGATGAGCGTGAGGCGTTAAGTGCTAAGGTTTGAAGAGTCCGGGATCGTGCAACGTCCCGTTCCACGGGCGCATCCACACCATGCCGTTCCACGCGTGGGCCAGATACTTGTTGACTGCATCCATCTCCGCCGGCGCGTACTGCGTGCGATGACACGCGAACTCCTCGCGTCCCGCGACTAGATCTCGCTCCTCGAACGGCACGCGCACGGTCAGCAGCGCCTCCGCCATGCCGTTCACGGTGGGTTCCGCGGGAGGTGCAGTGCGCAGACGCTCCGTCGGCAATGATGCGTACAGCAAATCCACATTCGCGTAACGCGCGTCGCTCTCCACGATCTGGGTCACGACATCGCCGACAAGCCGGTGATCGGGATGCCCGGTTCCTCCCTCCGGACCGAACGTGATGATCGCCGCGGGCTTGAGCGAATCGATGATCGCCGTTAGCCCCGACCGCAGCTTGTCCAGAACTTCGAACGATGCGAGTCCGCCGTCCGGGAGACCGAGGATGTGTAGCTGTCGCACGCCGAGCCGCTTGGCCGCGCAGCTCGCCTCCTTCACGCGTGCGGCAGCCAGCTCCGCTCCGGCGGGGATGTGGGCGAAATCGCGAACGCCCTTGGAGCCGTCGGTGGCGATGACTAGATGAGTCTCGCGTCCCTCTCTCGCCAGCTTCGACAAGAGTGGACCGATGACGCGTTCGTCGTCGGGGTGAGCGAAGACGGCGACGATGGGCCGGCTGACCTGGGCCCACGCCGAGAGCGGGATGACCGTGGCCAGCGCCACGGCGACGAAAGTATGTATGGTGATTCGCATGCTATACACTGCAGCCTGGACCGGCGACGCGCGAGGCGGCGAGGCGCTCGAACGTTTTGCCGCATGTGAAACCCCGCAACACGGCCGCACGTTGGGGCCCTTGCGACACAACTCGACACAAGGGTGACACGACATGACAATCACCAGCATCGACGAGTCACAACGCACAGCCGCAAGAGTCGCGGGATTCGCTTACCTGTTCTCGCTGGCGATCGAGGTCGTTTCTGAATTTCGTATCAAGCCCCAGCTCATAGTCGCGGGCAATCCTGCCGAAACCGCGCGCAATATCCTGGCGCACGAACAGCTATTTGGTCTCGGCATCGCCTGCGATCTGATTTACGCCGCAGGAACTGTAGTACTACTCACGGCGCTTTACGTGATTCTCAGGCCGGTAAATCGGAACCTCGCCTTGCTCGCGGCATTCTGGAGGCTGGTATATGCCGCGATGTGGGTTGTCATTGCGCTCAATTTTCTTATCGCTCTCAGGCTCCTGACCGGTGCCGATTACTTGCGGGTATTTGGGGCAGAGCAAGTGCAAGCCCTCGCGAGGCTGCACATGTCGGGGTCCGACGCGTATTACGTCGGCTTGCTCTTCTATGGATTGGCATCCACGGTGTGCGGCTACCTCTGGTTCAAGTCACGCTATATCCCGAGAGGATTGGCTGCCTGGGGTGTGATCTCGTCCGCATGGTGCGCGCTGTGTACTTTCGTTTTCATCATCTC
>JBGPHO010000233.1:0-4352 GCA_041484425.1 Gemmatimonadaceae bacterium | reverse complement strand
CTACGCTGCGCTGAGGAGCTGGAATCTCGCGCATCCCGCGCATCCGATCTGGCTGATTCATGGTGTATGGGCTGAGCTCCCGCCGGGCAAGAAGGGGGAGAAGTACGACGATCCTAAATGGTCGGGGCAGTTCCGCGGCGAAATGCGACACGTCGTTTCTCTGCTTCATGGCGATGCAGCGATTCCTGTCTCACCCGGCCACGCCAGCGGAGTGTATAGCGCCGATGTGTCGCAGTGGACCCTTGGTTACATCATCGGGCGGGAGTGGGAGCCGTTCTCGGTCGTCGCTTACAACTCTCTCCGGCCAAATCGAACCAGCTATAGCGGAACGTATCTCACTCTAGCGAGTGGCAATCCGCTCGAGGCGTGGCTTGCCGAGCAGTGTGACTACCTCGTGAGCTTCGAGATGGGGCAATACAACGCGCAGCGGCCTATTGCCTACACGAATTGGCCGACGCTCGATCCGCTGGCGCACCCGACCGAGACAACGAAGGCTCAAGAGATCGCGATGCTCAAGGCGCGGGGCGAGAAGATCGTCGAAATGCCCAAGGAGTACGACAATGACGGCGTTGCTCTTGATGCAGCAAAAATGCATGCGACGCCGGCGTTTCCTGCCGGTGTGTTCGCCTCCTACCACGCGTATCCATACTATCCCGACTTTCTCCTTGTCGATCCCGGGTACCTGAAGGCTCGCTCGCCCGAAGGGCCGAGCAACTACTTCGGGTATCTGCGGGAGCTCGTCGCACATCACGGCGACATGCCGGTCGTGATCAGCGAGTACGGAGTACCTTCCTCGCGCGGAATTGGGCACTTCCAGCCGCAGGGCTGGAATCACGGCGGTCTGACCGAGCAGCAGCAAGCACTCGTGGACGCGCGGCTGACGCGGGATATCTACGCGTCCGGAGCAGCGGGGGCGGGTCTCTTCGCGCTCATCGACGAATGGTTCAAGAAGAACTGGATCGTAGTCGACTTCGAGTATCCACCTGACCGGAAAAGGCTCTGGCTCAATCCGCTCGACGCCGAGGAGAACTACGGTGTCGTAGCGATGCGCGCAGGCAGCAGGAGCTCGAAAATCACGATCGACGGTGACAGCGCGGATTGGCGAGGGAGGCCCGTCCTCTATGCCGCGAGTGCGTCTCGCTCTAGCGTGCCGGCGGCGCTCCAGCTCAGATCGCTGCGTGTCGCACAGGATGAGGCCTACGTTTACCTTCGGCTCGACGTCGGGCGAATCGACTGGGCTCACGCTCACTATCAGATCGGGATCGACACTTATCGGCGCGATCTCGGTGGCACTCAACTCCCAGCCACTGGCTCACGCACGCCAGTCGGTCTCGAGTTCGTCCTCGATCTCGGAGGACCTCGGGCGAGCCAGCTGCTGGTCGATCACCCGTACAATCCCTATCGGCCGGTAGCAATCCCGGGCAGCAAACCTCCGGCGATTCAGTACGTATACAATCCCGCATTGCGGATCGTCGCGAACAATCTTGGACAGTGGGATTCGGTCGTGGTGGTCCCGAACAGACGGCGTATCGGACGGGACGGCACGATCTATCCGGCCCTCAGCTACAACCGCAATCGGCTGCTCTATTCGCGCGAGTCCGACAATTCGCTCGCCGATTGGTTCGCCGATGCGACGACCGGAGTAATAGAGGTGCGACTCCCGTGGGGAATGCTTCAACTCGTGGATCCTTCGACGCGGAGCGTGCTGGTTGCAAATACTTCCGCGGGAAAGGTCTCGGGGGCAATAACCGACGGATTCCGGTTTGTCGTCGAGAGCTACGATCCATCCAACCCGCACTCGGGCGGTGACAATCTGCCGCGCGGCACGGGAACATCGAGATTTGCCGAGCCTCCCACCTGGAGCTGGCCGCCCTGGGAAGCCCCACAGTGGTATGCGGAGGTTAAACCGCTGTTCGCCGCGATGCAGCGGACTTTCGCGGGAATCCCGGACCATCCTCCCCCGCGGTAGCGCACGGCCGCGGCGCACCGCAGCCGTCGCGCCCTAGAACCCCAATCGCGCGCGCAGCGAGAACGTGTACCACTTGTACTCGCTGCCCGTCTGCCCCGGCCCTGCTACGTTCGCGTAGCCTCCGGCGGCGCTGACTTCGCGAGCTGGGTCGAAGCGATACCCAAACGACATCTCGACACGCTCGGCGAGACGCGAGCCCGCGCTCGAACCAAAGAATTCAATGCTCTGCCGGCCGAGTCCTACGTCCGCGTCCGCATTCCAACCCAACTGACCGCCGACGTGTCCACGACCGCTCGCCTCTGCGAGAGTGTATCGCCGTGGCGCGAAATAGCCATCCGTCGACGTCGTGTCGTAGCCGAATTGGCGTCCGCCGACGGCGAGACTCCAGTTTCGGCTCTGCGTCCACCGGAGCGTGGACGAGAATGCGTTCCGTGCGTTTTCGCGTGTGCCCCCGGTCATTCGAGCGTGACTCGCCGCGGCGGACAGCGTGAGACGCCCTGGCATGGCAACGGTGGCCTCACCGGCAAGATCCGAGCTGACAACACCATTGGCGATTAGCAGCGCCGTCTCGTCGAAAGGCGCTCGTGAGCCGCTGATTCCGATAGTGAGCGCTCGCCCAACGTTTCCAGTAACACGCAGAGCACCGCTGCCCATCGTGCGCTGGGGGCTCGTCGACGGGATGAACGTGGATGAATGTCTGGTGACTCCACCATCGGCGCGAAGCTGCCATGAACTGGAGCCGGGTTGCCACCGCGCGAAGAGATTGACGGCATCCGCGCGCGAATCGATCGCCGCGAAATTCGTGCTGCGTTCCGTGTACCTGCCTCCGATTGCGCCGTTCCACCATGCGCGGGCCAGGTAATCGACCGAGAGGACCGTTGCGCGATTGTGGTCGCTGTCATTGATGCCCACCGCAGAGATCGTCGCACTCGGCCTCAGGTCCGCCTGTACCCAGCGGAGTAACGTGCGCGCATCGCCGTAGGCAGGATTTGCCCGCAACGCTAGCTGCAGCGCCGACTCAGCGTCGGTCTGGCGGCCCTGCCAGCTGAGAACCTGTGCGAGGCCGGTGAGGGCTTCGGGATCCTGAGGGTCGGTCACCAGAACCTGTCGCCAAGTCTGCTCGCTCCGATCCAGCTCGCCTCGCCATCCGATCACGCGCGCGAGTCCCTTTTTCGCGGCAGCGTTGCCGGTTCTGGCCAACTCTGCGTACATGGCTTCGGCCTCGTCAAACTGGCCGTTCCAGGCGAGTGCGCGCGCGTATTCGATCGATGCGTTGCGGTCTGTGGGGTGATCACTGAGCCAGCTCTTGTAGGCCGCGAGCGCTTCGCTCAGCCGACCGGACCAGGCGAGGGTTTGCGCGCGGCCGATCACAGCGTCGCGGGAGCGCTGATTGCTGGCAATCAGCGAATCGTAGGTCGCGATCGCCGATGCGTATTGCCCCTGCCACGCCAAGGTACGGGCTAGTGCAAGACGCCCTTCAGCGTCGCGCGGCTCCAGAACTATGTAGCGCCGATACAGGGTTACCGCCTCGTCGAGGCGGCTGTCCCACGAAAGGAGAGTCGCAAGCCGGAAAACCGCGATTGAGGCAGGCGATGGGTCTTGCGTGACGATCGCCTCGAACAATGCACCGGCTAAGGGATAATCGCCCGCGTCATATGCCTTTTCCGCCCGTGCAAGCGCGTCTTTTTGACCTGCTGGCTGCGCGGCCTCGCTGGAGCTGGTAGTTGGAACGACGCTACTGGCCGCTGTATGCCTTGTGGCTGTGGCGCAACCCGCCAGTACGGTGAGACTCGCGAGCGTCAACGAGGCCCGGCGAAGGTCGAGAAAAGAGCGCATGAATGCCTTGCTGCTGATGTGGGATCGAATGGGGTCTGATTCCCGGTTTTTATAGGTAATCCCCCGTATGAAGGACGACGATACACGCCCTTCAATAACGACCCACCCAGGCTTCATGTTCTTGCCCTTAGAGGACGCTCCAGAAATCGCGTCCAATGTCGACCGCGAAGGTCCATCGCCCATCGCGGAGCCCCCGGGCAACGTCGAGCCGCAACACCTCGAAAACGGTAAGCGCGCCAAGTCCGACCGACGGATACCACCCCTGCCGGGGCGCCTTGAACGCGGCGGAGCGGTCGATCCACACAGCCGTCGCGAAAGGCGCGAGGGTCATGGTCCCGGGCGCGCGACCGAACCTGCCCAGCGGGATCCCGAAAAACGGCGCGAGGAACCGATACTCGATCCGCTGACTCACGCCACCGCGCCCGATGAATTCGTGAAAGTCGAATCCCGGGCCGCTCGTTGGACCACCGAGGTAGACAAGGTGTTGCGCCGGCAGTGAGTCACCAGTGAAAACTCCGGCGGCAAGCGTGTGAAAGAGAAGCCGGCT
>JBGPHO010000232.1:0-4393 GCA_041484425.1 Gemmatimonadaceae bacterium | reverse complement strand
TCGGCCCGCCCTGACGCTCGCGCCGGCCACGTTCTGGAAGTGATTTCTGGGATCGGTGCTGATCGTGACAGGGATGCCCAGCCGCGTTGACTCGGCCATCTCCTGGATCGAGTTGTTCTGGGCCGCGAGGGAGCGCGGATCGCCGGCGAGTCGGGTGATGAAGCTGTTGACGCCGGTTTCGCGTATGAGCGACCCAATGCTAGTGGTATCGTAGGCGGCCCCAGCGCCGGGGATTCCAGGCGGACCGGCGCTGCGCGCCGTGCCGTGCATCATCATGCCGGCTTTCTCCTCGAGAGTCATGCGGCGCACGAGATCCTCGGCGCGTGCTGGCGGCGAGAGGCGCCAGTCTTCGTACGGGTCGAGAACGCCGTTCTTATTGAGGTCCTTGAAGCGGAGGCCCTGGCGCTCGAGGATCGGCGACGTGTGTGAAACAACGGCACGTCGCTGCTGTCGGGGTGTGCTGCCTGCCTGGGCATAAAGTGCCGGCGGCGAGGCGACAACGAGTAGGGCAATCAGGCACTGTCTAATCATGACTCGCAACGGCCATGGTTTCGGGAACCATATCTTACGAGCAAAAGTCGCGACGTTGAAGGGCTCCGCTGTCATTGCCAGCGGAGCCCTTCACGCTCACTGCGACACGGGGACGGGGACGGGGAGGGGGACCGAGCAGTCGCTCATGGTGCCGTCGCCAAGCTCGCCATTCGGGTCAAGACGATGTCAGAACGGGCAATTTCCCGGATTAGGCTGGTCGATCTTGAGTGCGGCGCCGGGGGGCGCGAAGTACGTGACTACGGTCTGAGCCAGCGCTCCACTCTCGTTGCGGGCGATGTGGGCGTGCTCCCCCGCGTCGAGATAGGACTGACCCGCCGACCGAACGATGGGAGTGCACGTCGGGTCGTCGGACTCGTAGAACGTCAGCGTGCCGGACACCACCTGAATGAAGACCGGGCCCGGGTGGCTGTGCCAACCGCTTTGGCCGTTGGGCTGGAAGACAATGCTCTGAACGGCGATGTCGAACGCTGGCTTCGCCTTGATCTGGACCTGCCAGTCGTCCGTCTTGCGCTTGATGTCGAAATTCTGGTCCTTTGGATCGCTGAAGGTGGCGCGACCGAGCAACGTCGATTGCGAGCCGGTCCCCACCGTGAAGGACACCGGTATCGTCGCCGCGTCCTGCGAGCGCGGGCCCACGGAGTTTTTGCTGTCGGTACAAGCCGCGAGCGATGTGGCGATTAGCAGAGCGCGAACGCGCCTACTGTGGAGCAGCAACATGGGACTCTCCTGAAATGAGTAGAGGAATTGGTTACCCGCGGCGCGGTAAGCGCACACGCGGGCCTGTTTCCCGGGCCGGCGAGGCCGTATGTTGAGTCGCCGGAAAAGGAAATCGTGCCTTCTCATCCGGTTTAACGGGGAGTCGTGCCAAAACACGACATCGCGCCCTCTTCACCCGATTGCGGGGCGGCGTGACGGAGTCGCTCGACCAGGCTGTCGCGCTCGCGTATACCGAGCTGCGTGCTATCGCGCATCGTCGCCTCTTGTCGCGTGGCGAGAATGGAACGCTGTCTACGACAGCGCTCGTGAACGAGGCTTACCTCAAGCTCGCCGACCAATCGCCGGCCGGATGGAACGACCGCGCGCACTTCTTCGCACTGGCATCGCTGGTGATGCGGCACGTCCTCGTCGATCGCGCGAGGGAGCACAGCGCACTCAAGCGCGGCGGCGTGCGCCAGAGAATCACGCTGGACGACGCGGAGATAAGCGTCGATGCGGACCCCGAGCTGCTGTTGCAGCTCAACGACGCGCTGGATCGTCTCGCGGCATTCGATCCACGACTCGGGCGCGTAGTGGAGTGCCGGTTCTTTGGCGGACTGACCGAGAAGGAAACCGCGGATGCGCTCGGTCTTACAGTCCGCACCGTGCAGCGCGATTGGGTGAAGGCGCGCGTACTGCTGCGGCGCGCGCTCGAGTCCTGACCGACGCCGCCCGGCATCGCTAATTCCACAGTGACAGACACTCCACAGGACGACTGGTCCGAGCTCGCATCGCTCGTCGATGTATTGCTCGACGCCGATCCGGAGCGGAGAGCCGCGCTCATCGAAAACCTGAGCGCCGGAGACCAAAGTCGCCGAGCGGAGCTCGAGCAACTGCTGGCGGAATGCGAACGCGAGCCGTCGTTGTTCGACCGACCGGCCGCGGAGCGTTTCGCCGCGCTCTTCGCTGACGATGCGGCGCGCTTCCCGGATGCGCTCGCCGAGCGCTACCGGCTGACCGCGCAGCTGGGACGGGGTGGGATGGCGACGGTGTATCTCGCCCGGGACCTCAAACACGCGCGCGATGTCGCGGTCAAGGTGGTGCACCCCGTCGTAGCATCGGCGTTGGGCGCGGACCTGTTCCTCCGCGAAATAGAGATCGTGGCGCAGCTCCACCATCCACACATCGTGCCGCTCCACGACTCCGGCGAGGCCGACGGATCTCTGTATTACGTCATGCCGTACGAGGCGGGGTCGTCGCTGCGGCAGCGGATCGCGCGCGATGGTCCGCTCCCGCTCGAAGACATTGTGCTCATCCTGCGCGACGTCTGCGATGCGCTGGCGCACGCGCATCAACACGGCATCGTCCATCGAGACATCAAGCCCGACAACGTGCTGCTCTCCGGCCGGCACGCGATGGTCACCGATTTTGGCGTGGCCAAGGCGGCGACCGAGGCCGCCAGAGGGGGGAGCGTCGCCGGGGCGCGAGTGACGCTCGGCACGCCGGCGTACATGGCGCCCGAGCAGATCGCGGGCGACCCAGTCGATCATCGGGCAGATATCTACTCCGTCGGCGTGCTCGCGTACGAGTTGTTGGCGGGGCGGCTGCCATTCGAAGGCGAAACGCGAGAGGACGTTCTGTCGGCTCACCTCAGGGCGGCGCCGGCGCCGCTCGCGACGTACCGCCCCGACGTGCCCGCGACACTGGCCGAGCTGGTGATGAAGTGCCTCGAGAAGAGGCCGGAGGATCGTTGGCAGAGCGCCGACGAGCTGGTTCAACGCCTGGAATCGCTCGCGATCGCTCGGAGTGGTGGGGCCCCATTGTCCCCGCCGCGATCACGATGGGAGCGAAGGTCGGCGATAGCGGCCGGTGTGATCGCCGTCGCGGTCGTGATCGTGGTCGTCGTCGCATCGCGACGCACGTCGGACCACAACGCATCGTGGCGGAATCGCTGGACCAACGCGCGGATCGAACGACTAACGGATTTTCCCGGCTCCGAAGTGGACGCCGCGATCTCGACGAACGGCAAATTTGCGGCTTTCCTCGCCGATCGTGACAGCGTGTTCGACGCTTTTGTCACCCAGGTGGGCAGCGGACAGTTCCAGAATCTGACCGGCGGACGCTTCCCGCAGCTTTTCAACGAGGATGTTCGCAACATCGGATTCTCCGCCGATGGCCGCCGCGTCTGGATCCGGGTGGCCGACATCTCCTCGCCTGCGAGCGTGTCGATAATTCCCGTTTCGGGTGGTCCCGTCAGTCCTTTCCTGAAGACGGCGGTGATGGCGGTCTGGTCGCCGGACGGATCCAGACTCGCGTACCACGAGACGACTCCAGGCGATCCGATCTATGTCGCCGACAGCAATGGCGCGAATCCGCGACGAATCTTCATCGCCGACCCTGGCGTTCATTGCCACTACCTCGCGTGGTCACCCGACGGTCACTTCCTCTATTTCTCGCACGGCGTGCCGCCCGACGAGATGGACATCTGGCGAGTCCCTTCGGACGGCAGCAGTCCGG
This sequence comes from Gemmatimonadaceae bacterium, assembly GCA_041484425.1. Taxonomy (GTDB): domain Bacteria; phylum Gemmatimonadota; class Gemmatimonadetes; order Gemmatimonadales; family Gemmatimonadaceae; genus UBA4720. The sequence continues at coordinate 628 of JBGPHO010000232.1, read as the reverse complement.
CCCAGCGAATCACAGCCGATAATTCGCGGGTGGCGTACCCCGTCCTCCTCGACGATCGCACGCTCTTCTATACGGCGACCGCGGACGATGGCACCGGCCCGTGGTTGTATACCATGGATGTGGAAGACCGAGTCGCCCATCGCGTGAGCAGCGGCGTCGAGCACTACATCTCCATCTCGGCAAGCGCCGAGGTCTCCGGGCAGCCGCGGCGTCTCGTGGCGACGGTCTCGAACCCCAGCGTGCAGCTGTGGTCAGTGCCAATCACTAACGGTGTTGCCGACGAAAACGCCGTCAACCGCATCGCGCTTCCGACCGCGCGATCAGCAGCGCCGCGCTTCGGCCCCGACTCAGCGCTCTTCTATCTGGCTTCACGAGGGGGAGGGGATGGCCTTTGGCGGCTTTCCGGCGCGCAGGCGAGCGAGCTCTGGAAAACCGACGAGGGAGCTGTGAGTGGTGCCGCAGCCGTTTCACCCGACGGCAGGAGAGTGTGTTTTCCGGTGGGCCGCAAAGGCCGCTCGACGCTTTACTGTGCAAGCGCCGACGGAACCGGTGCACGGGCCGTTGCCGATTCGCTCGATGTGAGGGGCGCGGCGTCGTGGTCGCCGGATGGGCGGTGGATCGCCGTCGC
>JBGPHO010000231.1:0-4421 GCA_041484425.1 Gemmatimonadaceae bacterium | reverse complement strand
TGTCTCCGTCGCTGACAGAGTTGCCTGGGACACGCGGGCGCGAACCGGCGTGTGGGCGATTCCTTGGCCGCTTTACGCCGTCGTGCTCGCCTCGACTTGCATCATTGTCGGGCTGATCTGGGATGTCTCGTGGCACAGAACTGTCGGGCGCGACACCTTCTGGACCCTGGCTCACGTTCTCGAGCAGGTGGCGGCGCTGATCGCGGGTCTGACCTGCGGCTATCTCGTACTCAAGACGACCTTTGCGGGCACGCCGGAAGAGAAGGCTCGCTCAGTCCGCTTCTGGCGATTCTTCTACGGTCCTCTCGGCGCCTGGGTTTGCATCTGGGGCACGCTGATGATGATCACGTCGGCCCCGTTCGACAACTGGTGGCACAACGCCTACGGCCTGGACGTCAAGATCATCAGTCCACCCCACATGATTCTCGCCTGGGGGATGATCGGCATTCAGGTCGGGGCGATGCTGATGACTCTCAGCGCGCAGAATCGAGCATCGGCAGACGATCAAAGATTGTACAGCATGATGCACGCGTACGCGGCGGGGATTCTGGTCACCATGATCGCAACGGTGATCCAGGAGGACGCGAGCGTCGGCAATCATATGCATGGCTCGAAGTTCTACCTGATTACCGCTTGGACGATTCCGCTGTTCCTGGTTGGATTGTCCCGTGCGTCGCAGCTCAAGTGGCCGGCGACGACGATCACCGCGATCTATTCCGCCATCACACTGGCGATGAGCTGGATCCTTCAGCTTTTTCCCGCGACGCCGAAGCTGGCACCGATCTACAATGCCGTCACGCACATGGTGCCACCGGCCTTTCCGCTTCTCATCATCGTGCCGGCGATCGCGGTCGATCTTCTGATGAGACGTTTTGGTCGCGACAATGATTGGAAGCTGTCAGTCGCGATCGGAGTCACGTGGGTCGTCGTGATGGTGGGTGTGCACTGGTTCTGGGCGGAATTTCTCCTGTCGCCGGCGGCGCGCAATTTCGTGATTGGCGCGGACCAGTGGTCGTACACCGACAGGCTGGGAGATTGGCGATATCAATACTGGACCCTGGACCGTGATCATTCGGGACGATGGAGTCCGCTTCTCTTCGCGCAGGGGATCGGCTGGGCGATTCTCCTCGGAGTAGTCTCCTCCCGTATCAGCCTCTTTCTCGGGACCGGAATGTCGAAGGTGAAACGGTGAAGCTGCTCCCCAGCATTGCAGCGCTCACCGCGGTGGTTCTCGTCTGCTCGGCGCATGTGGGCAGTCCGGACGCGTGGTATGAGGGAAATGCCGGGCCCTATCACGTAGTAGTCCAGGTAGTGACACCGGGTGTCGTCCCTGGTGTCGCCAGGGTGCTCGCGCGCGTCACCGGGGCTGGCGTCGAACAGGTGACCGCGCAGGCGAATCGGTTCGACGCGCTCGCTGCCGCGCCGCCACCGGAGGTCGCACAGCCCGTCGATGGTGATCCGGGGATGTATGTCGCGCCGCTCTGGATCATGACCGGCGGCTCGAATAGCGTGATCGTCGACGTCCGTGGCACGCTGGGCTCGGGGAAGGCGGTCATTCCTGTCGTGGTCGTCGCCAACCGCCGGCTCGAGCTCGATCCGAAGCTCGGAGCGGCTCTGGCCGTGGTCGGTGTTTTTCTTTTTGTCGGACTCGTCACTATCATCGGCGCCGCGGTACGAGAGAGCTCGCTGCCGCCGGGAGAGGCGCCCGATGCTCGCAGGCGCTGGAAGGCGCGTACCGCGATGGCGCTGAGCACGGCGCTGTTCGCGCTCGCGCTGTTCGGCGGATCGCGCTGGTGGAACCTCGAGGATACCCGCTTCAACGGCAGCATCTACAAGCCGCTGACGGCCAGTGCGACGATCGAATCCCAGGTGGGTGGTAGTGTGCTCGACTTGAGAATCTCTGATTCGTCTTGGACGATGCGTAACGACACCATGTGGCTGCGCATGCATCGCTCGAGCCGGTGGACGCCGCTCATTCCGGATCACGGCAAGCTCATTCACGTATTCATGATTCGAGAGCCTGATCTCCTGGCGTTTGCGCACCTCCATCCGCCGAGCAGCGACTCGGTGAGCTTCCGCTCGGCGCTTCCGGCTCTTCCCCCCGGGAGATACCGCGTTTACGGCGACATCGTGCACGAGAGCGGATTCAACGAGACGGTGTCGACCAAGGTGGAGCTCACGGAGGCGACGACTTCCCGACAGCGGCCCACTGACCCCGACGATGCGTTTCACTACTCCGCGGCCGCGCCCAATGACGTGCGGGCAATCCTCGAAGACGGGTCGGTGATGACACTCGAGCACGGGGGCGCAAAATTCGTCGAAGGCAGGGACGCATCGCTGCGCTTTTCAATCGTCGGTGCCGATGGAAAACCACTCACCCTCGAGCCGTACATCGGAATGGCGGGACACGCAGTCGTTACTCGCGACGATGGTGCCGTGTTCGTGCACCTTCACCCGAGCGGAACCATCTCGATGGCGTCGCAAATGGCGATTACGATGCGACAGCCGGGCGACACGGTCGCGGGCAAGCTCGGTCAAAGAATCAACGCGAGCGAGGCGATGCAGGTCGTTTCCCCTCCGAAGAGTGGTGTGGTCAGCTTCCCGTACTCTTTTCCAAAACCCGGGAGGTACCACATGTGGGTGCAGGTAAGGCACGCGGGGCGCATCCTGACCGGCGCATTCGCGTTCGACGTCGAGCAGGCGAAGAGCTGATCCGGGGGCTCGCAAGCGTGCGCGCGTGAGGGCGTGCACGTTTATTGCCGCACACCGCCCCAACGGTGCGGGAAACCAATTACGCGGAAGAGCGTCTTCCTCACGAAATTTTCTTGCCGCCTTCAACGGAGAACTAAATGCGCTTTCTGGCAATCAGCTTCTGTGCTCTTGCTTTACTCCCTGCTGCATCCGGTGCCCAGCAGTCGGCTCAAAACTCGGTGAAAGGTCCGACCGTGCAAGCGGCGTCGATTGGCTTTCGCGTGAGCGACGCGAAAGTTGACGCGTCCACCAAGGTCACCGCGGCTCCCATTCGTCGCCATGAAGGCCAGGATGTGGCGCTGATGGTCGTGGGCGTGGGTGCGATGATCGTAGGCGCGCTCGTTCAGCACACCGCCGGAACCATCATCATAATCGGCGGTGCCGGCATGGCGCTGTACGGGCTCTACAACTACCTCGAGTAGGCGATCGAGGCGGCGGCACCATCGGCGAGGGCGCTAGGCTTCACCTTCAACGTGCAGCGTTCCTGAGCTGACGAGCACCGAGGAGCCGCCGACTCTTATCGCGGCGAGCTGTCCCCGCTTCAAGTCGACCTCAAGCTCGAGTCTGCTCGGCCTGCCCATCTCGACTCCCTGATCGACAGTCCAGCGCAGGGTGCCGTCGCGCGTCTCTGCCCGCAATGCCAGGAAGCCGGCCAGTGCCGCGCAGGCGCTCCCCGTTGCCGGATCCTCACCAATCCCGAGTCCGGGCGCGAACATTCGCGCGCGAATATGGCCGCCCTCGAAGATGTTGCTCCAGTCGTCCGTGCTGAACACGAACATTTCTGGCGCCCAGTAGTCGCGCAGCCCCTGTTCCCATTTCGGCATGTCGACCTTCACCCACGAGAGCATCTCGGGCTTCTTGATCGGGATGAAGAGATAGGGTACGCCGCACGACACCGCTTCCGGCTCGATCATGTCGTCCGCGACTATATGACTCGGCTCGAGCGAGAGGATCTCGCACAACGTTTCTGGCGGCGGCGGTGGATCGTTGATTTCGGGCAGTTTGGCGGCCGTGAGCTGTGCGAAGACCGGCTTTCCATCCTTGGCCCGAATGAGGACTTGCACTGGTCCCACACCTTCTTCGAGGACGATTCGCGTTTCGTCGCCATTGAGGGAGATCTCGCCGATCGACGCAAGGACGAAAGCACACCCCACGGTGGGATGTCCCGCGAAGGGCAGCTCCGATCCCGGGGTGAAGATTCGCACGCGTCGTGTATTGCCGCTCGCTAGAGGCGGGAAAACGAAGACGGTTTCCGAGTAGTTGAACTCTCGGGCGATTGCCTGCATCTGGGATTCGGACAATCCTCGCGCGTCCGGGAGCACAGCGAGCGGGTTGCCACCGTGAAGGTGATCAGTGAAGACGTCGGCGGTGTGAAAGGCGTAGGGCATGCGTCCAAGAATGTGCGAAGAGCCAGCCCTTCCGGCTACCTGCGGCTGAGCCGGTGGGCCTTGCCTAATTTTCATTGACGGCAGGGCCTTAGTTGGTTAGCTTTACGGTCTGAAGCGCAACGATTGCGCAATGGAGCCAGCGAACTGCAGAGGGACCTGGGATTTTGCCGGGTCTTTTTTGGTTTCTGGCGAACAAATGCGGCCATTTCGGCCGCGAACAAACAGTAGTCGGACAGGTACCGCAAAAACGGCACTCCGACACAATTGAATGAGGATGTACCG
>JBGPHO010000230.1:0-4481 GCA_041484425.1 Gemmatimonadaceae bacterium | reverse complement strand
GGGTTCGCCGCTACGCCCGTCGAGAATCTCACCTTCACGAGCGACTTCTATTACATCGCCATAGACAATCGCATTGCGATCACGGGATTTCTGGGCGATGGCACCGACAGCGTTTCCGCGATACTTCGGAATATTGGCTCGCGCGCCACTACCGCGCAGTACTTCACCAACGCCATCGATACTCGCACTCGCGGCCTCGACATCACCGGAGACTACACCGCCGCCGCGCTGGGAGGGACTGCCGGTCTGAACGCGGTCTTCAACTTCACCCGTACGACGATTCCGAACGAGGACAACATTCCTCTTCCCCCGGAGCTCCGGGGCACGGGCGTGACGCTGATCAACAAGTACGACGAGGGAGGCTTGCTGGCGATCACGAAGGAGCGTCCGGCGTGGCGAAGCACTGTGACCGGCCAGTACCGGCACGAAGACTGGAATGGAATGGTGCGCTATTCCTACTACGGGAAGTACACTTCTTCGCTCTACAGCTACAGCGGGAGCGACGTCCAGAACTATCGAGGGAAGGGACTCGTAGACGCCGAGGTCGGCTTCACCCCGATGCAGGGATTCAAGCTTTCCGTGGGAGCGCGAAACATTTTCGACGTCTATCCCGACGGGATGAACGAGGGAAATGGCTTCGACATCTTCCCGTGGCCGCCGGCTTCGCCGTTCGGATACAACGGGCGCTACCTGTATACGCGCCTGGAGCTGACGGGTCGATGAGCGGATTGCGGGAGGGAGACTCCGTCCGGAGAATCCCTTACCGCCTTCCCGGATTTTCCCGCTTTATTGCGGAGCGAGAGCCGGCTCTCCATACTAGCTGCACTCTCACCCCAGTCTTGTGACACTACACACCCGCCGCACATTCCTCGCGACGCTCGGAGTCGCGGCTCTCGGGATCGCGAGCCGAAATGCCGAGGCCACCGGAACGCTCCTCGCTCCGCGCCGAAAGCTGAAAAAAGTCGGTCTCCAGCTGTATACGGTTCGCGATCTGATGAAAGCGGATCTCCCGGGCACGCTCCACAAAGTCGCGGCGATCGGATACAAGGAAGTCGAATTCGCCGGGTACTTCGGCCGGACGCCGGCGCAGATTCGGGAGCTTCTCAAGAAGAACGGACTCTCTTCGCCGTCCACCCACATTCCGATCGACACCCTCGAGAAGGATTCGGTGAGGGCCTTCGCCGATGCCAAGGCGATCGGACACCAGTGGGTGACCCTTCCCTGGATCCCCGAGGAAAGACGCAAAACCGCGGACGACTGGAATCGAATCGCCGAGCTACTCAATCAGCTGGGCCCGCAGGCAAAAGCGGCGGGACTCCGGCTCGCCTACCACAACCACGATTTTGAGCTGAGGCCGGTCGACGGTGCGCGCCCCCTGGACATACTGCTCAGCAAAACGGACCCCTCGTTGGTCGACTTCGAGATGGACCTCTATTGGGTGATATTCGGCGGCGGCGACCCGCTCGACTTCTTCAACCGATATCCGAAGCGGTTCAAACTCGTCCACGTGAAGGATTCGGCGGGCCCGCCCGACAACAAGATGGTCGATGTCGGCCAGGGAAAGATCGACTTCCGCACCATCTTTGCGGACAGCGACAAGGCCGGGATCAAGCACTACTTCGTGGAGCACGACCAACCTGCCGATCCGATCGCGACGATCCGGAACAGCTACAAGTATCTGGCCGCCGTGAGGTTCTGATCGAGAGCACTCAGACGGCAAAACCCAAAACGGGGGTACGCGCTACATGACTGGCAAGAAGGTCACGCGCCGCGAATTCGTCGCTGACACGGGAAAGATCGGCCTCGGCGTGATGATCGTACCGCGTCACGTCCTTGGGGGCGTCGGATTCCAGGCGCCGAGCGACACGATCAACTTCGCGGTCGTCGGATTTGGCGGCATGGGCTCCGAGAACGCGCTGGAGCTGGCGAAGACCGAAAATCTCGTCGCCTACGCCGACGTCGATTTCGCCTACTCCGCCAGCAAGGTGGCGGAAAAGCTGAAGGACGATGAGAAGAAGGACAGGCCTGAAGGCATCACCCTCAAGCAGAAATTCGACAAGGCAACCCGCTATTCGGATTTCCGCGAGATGCTCGACAAGCAGAAGGACATCGATGGAATCGTGATCGCGACTCCCGATCACCTGCACGCCGTCGCCGCGAAGGCCGCGATGCAACTAGGGAAGCACGTGTACGTGCAAAAGCCGCTCACCTATTCCGTGCACGAAGCGCGCGTCCTGCGCGATCTGGCGCTCGCGAATCCGAAGATTGTGACGCAGATGGGGAACCAGGGTCACTCGAGCGACGGCGCGCGGCTGATCAACGAATGGATCCAGGCGGGAATCATCGGGCCCGTCCGAGACGTTCACGTCTGGACGAATCGCCCGGTCGTGTACTGGCCGCAGGGAGTTCCTCGGCCCACCGGCTCGCCGCCGCCCGCCGCTCCTCCGAGCCCGTTCGGGAATCCGTTCAGCTTTCGCTACGTCAACCAGCTTCTCGCCTCGGCGCTGGGATCTTATCCGGTTCCGCCGGGCTTGCACTGGGATCTCTACGTCGGTCCGGTCGCGGAAGATGTCCCGTATCACCCGATCTATCACCCGTTCAACTGGCGCGGCTGGATCAACTTCGGCGTCGGCGCGCTGGGCGACATGGGCGCGCACCTGATCGATCATCCCTTCTGGGCGCTCGGACTCACGCACCCGACGAGCATAGAAGCGACATCGACGCAGTGGGGAACGATGCCGATTCCGCCCGATCCGAAAGCGGCGGCGGGAACGCGAGAAATGCGGGGATACAACAAACCCGTATCATATCCAGTCGCGACCGCGGTGCACTATCAGTTCCCCGCGCGCGGCGCGCAGCCGCCGGTGAAGCTCAGTTGGTACGACGGCGGGCTTTACCCGCCTCGTCCTGACCTGTTGCCGGACGATGTCACGCTCAAGAGCGAAGGTGGCGTGATCTTCATCGGAGACAAGGGAATCCTGATGAATGACACGTACGGATCGAATCCTCGCCTCTTCCCGGTGTCGCTCACCGAAGATGCGGCGCTGGTGCCGAAAACGTACGCGCGAATCCCGTGGAGCCACGAGATGAACTGGGTGAAGGCGATCAAGGGCGAGACAAAATCGAGCTCGCCGCTGGAGTACGCGGCGCAGCTCACCGAGACCATGCTGCTGGGGATTGTCGCGCTGCGCACGGGGCAGGGAAGGAAGATCCTGTACGACGGCGACAACATGCGGGTCACCAACATCGCCGATGCGAATCAGTACCTGACGCGAGAGTATCGCGCCGGCTGGGCAGTCTGAATAATTCATCCAGAGGAATCAATGACGCATGGAGCTGCCGCGCGCGCGGCGATCATCTCTCAATTGGCGTTGCTGGCCGTAGCGTGCACGCCAATGGGGAGCGGTACGTCAGCCTCGAGTAGCAGTACCGCTTCAGGAGCCACGCCGTTGACCGCCGACCAACGCGCCGCTGGCTGGCGCCCACTCTTCGACGGCACGAGCACCTCGGCCTGGCGCGGATACAAGTCCGCGACGCTGCCAGTTGGCTGGAGCATCGTCGACGGCGTTCTCACCAAATCGGCATCCGTGGGCGACCTCATGACGAAGGACCAGTTCGGGAACTTCGAGCTGGCTCTCGACTGGAAACTCTCACCGGGCGGAAACGCTGGAGTCTTCTATCGCGGTACGGAGGAATACGACCACATCTACTGGAGCGCGCCCGAGTATCAGCTGCTTGACGATGCCGGACATCCCGATGGAAAGAGCCGTTTGACCTCAGCGGGTGCCGACTATGCGCTATACCCATCGCCCGCGGGAATCGTCAAGCCGGCGAATGAGTGGAACTCGACCCTGATCGTCATGAACGGCAACAGGGTGCAACACTGGATGAATGGGCAGAAGCTGCTCGAGTACGAGCTCGGCAGCCCGGATTGGGAAGCGAAGGTGAAGGCCAGCAAGTTCGTGGCGTACCCGAATTATGGAAAGGCGAAGCGCGGCTACATTGGGATTCAGGGTGATCATGACGGAGCGCTGTCCATTCGGAACGTCCGCATCAGGGAGCTCCCGTGAGCGCAAGGACGCGGCTCTCGGCAATGATGTTCCTCCAGTATTTCATCTGGGGGGTTTGGTTCGTGACCATGGGGACCTATCTCGGGCAGACTTTGCACTTCACCGATCGTGAGATCGGTCTTGCGTACGGTGCGACGGCGATTGCGGCTCTGGTATCACCGTTTTTCATGGGTGTCGTCGCCGACCGCTACTTCTCGAGCGAGAAACTTCTCGCCCTGCTGCACCTGATCGGTGGCATCCTGATGTATCTCGTCTCGCTGCAGACGACATTCGCGACTTTCTATCCGCTGCTTATTCTTTATGCGTTGTGCTACATGCCGACGCTGTCGCTCACGAACTCGATCTCCTTCCACCACGTGCGCGATCCCGGCGCCGATTTCCCATTCATACGGGTTCTCGGAACGATCGGAT
>JBGPHO010000229.1:0-4493 GCA_041484425.1 Gemmatimonadaceae bacterium | reverse complement strand
CTGCCGCAGCTTCGGTCTCCTGGCCCATTGTGTTTCGGTGACGACGTATCCCATGAGCCAGGCGAGCGTCGCGGGCGTGCGGAGCTGCGCGACAATCCGGATTCCCATTGTGCGAAGCTGCGCGTCGAGCTCGCCTCGATCAACCCGCTGCCGGATCAACTCGATGCCGGCGGGCGGACATCGTTCCTGCGCGACCGTAAGACCCGCAAAAACGACTCTGTCGTCGGGATCCGAGAGCGCGCTCATGATGGTCTCGTCACGCTCGGTCGAGTTGCGAAGCAGGAGTCTGACCGCCTCGCGGCGGACCAAGGCCTCCTCACTCTCCAGGTAGCTGCGCGCGGAAAAACCGGAGGGCAGAGCGCCAAGACGGCCGAGCAGCGCCAGCAGCTCGCGCTGCATGACAGGTGGGGCGTCGGGAATCCGCGCCGCCATTGTCGCACCCACGTCATCGCCCAGGGACTGCAGTAAATCGTAGAACTGGGCACGGGTCTTTGCGTCCTCGAAGACGGCGGCGGCGGACAGCAGAGTCTGTGCGGTGTCGATTCCCATGCGCTTTACGAACCGGGCGACAAGTGGCATGTCGACACGCTGCTCCTGGAGCAGCGCTTCGAGGATGCGCTCCCCCAGGAGGAACTCCCAAACCGGTGCGCCGGCCTCTTCGCTTGGCGCGCGCTCGACCAGGTCGAGCAAGACCTCAGTGCGGCCGGCTTTGCACAGGTCGACCATCGCCTGGCGGACCTGCGGTCCCATTGTGCCCACTTCGACTGCGATTTGAACCATCCGCTCGGGCTCGATTTCCGTGGGGACCGCGTCACTCGACTGCTTCCTGACGGGAATTCTGGAGCTGGACATGCTTTCGAGCACCTGCCGATACGCCTCGGGATTGGGGTCGTCGAGGGTCCAATCATCGACGAGGCGGCGCATCACGTCGCGAATCGACGGGTCGGTCTTGGCCCGCGGTCCGCCGGACGACGGGTGGTGCGCGAGCTTGGACAACATTCTCAGCATGGAGTGAGACACTGTCTGTCCCTCGGCAGCGGACGCCGCCTTCACGAGGTCGATTACCGCCTCGACGGTGATCCCCTGCGAAGCGTCGAGGAGGAATCTCCGTCTCTGGGCCTTGTCGCCTCCCATCTCGAGAAGCCGCTCGAGCGTCGATTCCTTCAGCGACCCGACCAGACGCGACACGCGCTTCTGCAATCCCGCCGCTTCCGGTCCCTCGGCGGTCTTGAGCTCCTCGCCGATCTGGAGCAGGTAGCCGACGATGACCTGGTCGTACGCCTCCTCGCGCTGGTGCTCGTCAATCGCACGGGCGACAGTCGCCGGTTCGAGCGCGGTGCTATCGTCGGCCTCTTCGCGCGATGCGGCCGCACTGGATGTATCCGATACGAGCGCCGCCCGGGCGAGTCCGATCCAGAGTTGGGTAGCTCGTCCCGACGCCATTTGATCAGCGCCGGGGGGCGGGCTGCCCGGTTCGTCTTCAATGAGCTGCAGGCGATCGTACGTGAGCGGAAAGAATCGCACGTGCGGCCACAGCTTGCCGACGCGCTCGATGTCGAGCCCGATGGGTTTCTCGGACCGAACCGGATCGATGGCGAGTGCCGCCAGCGCGTCACCCAACTCATCTCGCCCGATTCCGCGCACGAACTTTACGGCGCCTACATTGTGGTCGTGCAGGCGCTGGGCAAGCTCCTTGAGCACGGCGTTGAGTGGGTCGGTAGCGACGCCTTCAATGATCAACTGTCGCCGCGCGACTCCGATCGACAGCGACTCCCGGTCGCCGACGAAAAGCGTCCCCAGACGATTGGCGACACCGTCTACCGCGCCGTGAAGCAGTGGGTGGCTTTGGGGGTAAATGGCGTGCTTGTTCAGCGTGATCGAAAGCTCCACGAGGAAATCGGCGAGCTCGCGCGACAGAGTGGCGACCACCGGCCGTGGAGCGGGAGCGGACGGCGCGGCTGGAGTTGACGGCGAAGCTGGCTGGGACGGGTTCGTCATGGGTGAGGCGTACGCGTACGCCTCAGGAGAGAGCGGAAGTTGGAGTGTCCAGCATTTCAATACTCAACATGGCTCCAGTGCGCCGCAATGTCGAAGTTGTGCTTCGCCAAAGGTATTTTCCTGCAATGTTCGCAGACACACATTCGACGCGTTGGCGGGTGCTCGCGTTACTCGGATTTGCCGAGTTGCTTGGGATGTCGCTCTGGTTCTCTGCCAGCGCGGTCACGCCGCAGCTGCGTCAGATCTGGGGCCTGACGACGGCGGAAGCGGCCTGGCTAACCACCATCGTCCAGCTCGGCTTCGTTTGCGGAACGGCAATAGCCGCGGTGCTCAACCTAGCGGATATCATTCCGGCAGGGAGACTTTTCAGTGCCTGCGCGCTGTTCGGCGCGGCCGCCAACGCCGCGATTCTGGTGGTTCCCGGCTTTCGCGGCGCGGTGGTGCTGAGGTTCCTGACTGGTTTTTTTCTCGCCGGCGTTTACCCGCCGGCAATGAAGATGACCGCGACCTGGTTCCGCTCGCAGCGGGGGCTGGCTATCGGCGTGATCGTGGGCGCGCTCACAGTTGGAAAAGCCATTCCCTACCTAGTACGCGCGATTCCGCACGTTGGACTTCGGCCGGTAGTGCTCACTTCGAGCGTCGGAGCCGTGACCGCTGCCCTGCTTGTGGCTCTGGGGTACAGTGAAGGGCCGTTCCCGTTCACATCCCGCCCGTTCTCGTGGAGCCAGGTCGGTGATGTCGTGCGCGTGCGGGAATGGCGGCTCGCGACGGCGAGCTATCTCGGCCACATGTTCGAGCTGTATGCGTTCTGGACCTGGATTCCGGCGTTTCTCGGCGCGAGCGTGGCCGCGGCATCCGGCGGGAGATTCCGCGGGCCGCGGTTGATATCACTCCTGGCGTTCACGACCATAGCCATAGGAGGCTTTGGATCGGTCTGGGGCGGGCTGTTCGCGGACAAACGGGGCAGGGAGCAGCTCGTGTCCGTCTCCCTGTTCATGAGCGGAAGCTGCTGTCTGTTGAGCGGACTGCTCTTCGGCGGACCGATCTGGATACTCGGCGCTCTCGCGATGACGTGGGGATTCTTTGTGATTTCGGACAGTGCCCAATTCAGCACGCTCGTGACCGAATCGGTTCCGGCCCACGCGGTTGGAACGGCGCTCACGGTTCAAACTTCGCTCGGATTTCTGCTGACCATGCTCCCGATGCAGTTGGTCCCGCTCATCGCGCAGAGAGCGGGCTGGCGCTGGGGTTTTACAATCCTGGCCCTCGGACCGGTCGCCGGGATCGCCGCGATTCGAAGACTCGCCGCACTTCGCGCGCAACCATCCGGTCGCGCTAACTTGTCGCTCTCAGCCTGAACCCTGTAACCGGTATCTGCCAATGATGAAAGACTTCAAGGATTTCCTGCTGAAGCAGAACGTCGTGGCGCTGGCGATAGCTGTCGTGGTTGGTACGGCGCTCAACACTTTGGTGAAGGCGATCGTCGATGATTTCATCATGCCGATCGTCGTCGCAATCGGCCCCGGCGGCGAATGGCAGAAGGCGACCTGGAGCGTCGGACCGGTGAAGTTTGGCGTTGGAGACTTCGTTGCCGCTGTGATCAACTTCCTGATAATCGGGCTCGTGGCCTGGCGGATCTCGAAGATCTTCATCAAGCCGGCGGCGGAAGCACCGAAGCGGAATTGTCCGTTCTGTCGAATGTCGATCGAACCAGCCGCCACACGCTGCCCACATTGCACCAGCCAGCTGGCGCAGGTCTGATCGGCGAGCAGGCGGCGACGCTCGACAACCAGTTAGTCCGGCCCGACTACTTCACGTAACCGAGCGCCGCCCGGACCTCGGAGAAAAGCGTCTCTCCCGTGAACGGCTTCTGGAGATAGGGGATGCGCTTGGCGCTCCCCTTCTCCGGAAAGACCTCTTCCTTCGGGTAGCCCGACATGAACAGCACGCGTACTCCAGGACTCAGCTCTCTGAGCTCCTCGACCATTCCTCGTCCGCCGAGGTTCGGCATCGCCACATCGGTCAGGACGAGATCGATCTCGCCCACGTGGGCCGCGGCGACGCGCAGGGCGATGGCGCCGTCCGAAGCCTCGAAGACGCGATAACCCTTCTGGGACAGAATCTTTTTCGCGAGTGTCCTTACGGCGGGCTCGTCTTCAACGAGAAGAATCGTCTCGGTGGCGCGGGTGGTCTTGTCGAGGGTAGGGGCTGCCGACTTTCCGGTGGTGGCGACCGACTGTTTAGTGAGAGCCGCTTCGGCGAGACTCGAGTCGAACGGCTCGAGGCGCGACGACGCGAGCAGCTGCCGCGCCAGAATCGATGCGCGTCTCGATGCACTCTGGATCTCGGAGAGCTCCTGCGCGCTAGCGGGATTTTCGCCCGCCGTTTCGAGCAGAAACTCGGTGTTGATCTGAATTACGGTGAGGAGGTTGTTGAGTTCGTGTGCGACAAAGCTGGCCGTCTTGTTCGCCTCTTCGAGATCGTGGGTCCGCACG
>JBGPHO010000228.1:0-4502 GCA_041484425.1 Gemmatimonadaceae bacterium | reverse complement strand
GCAATCGCTCTTGGTTGGTCACCCGCGGGCGCGAAAGGCGCCTGGAGATCAAATACCGCTTTGGCCATTCTTTAAGTCACTGGACAGCCGTTCGCGTCGCGCGACCTCGGTCACGCCCTTCACGCGTCTTGCTGCCTTGAGAATTTTTTGAAGGTGGGCAAGGTTGCCGACTTCGACGGCGAGCTCACCGATCACGTGGCCGTCGGAGCTGTGCAGCTCGAAGCTACGGATATCGGTGCCCGTCGCCGAGACGGCGGTAGCGAGGTCGGCGTACAGTCCGCGGCGGTCGGTCGCTTCGAGCGCCAGACGCACCATGAATTTCTCACCTTCCAGCTCCTTCCAATCTATCTCGAGCCGGCGCTCCGGCTCCTGCACGAGCATGAGAAGATTCGGACAATCGGAGCGGTGGATGCTGACGCCTCTTCCTCTCGTTACATACCCCACAACCGGGTCGCCGGGTACGGGCTGACAGCATTGGGCGTAGCGGACCATCATCCCGTCGACGCCCTGAATGCGGACGCCCTTCGGGGTTCCGCGAACCCTGTCCACCAGCCAGTCGAGCGGACCAGGCTTCGGCGCGTCGGGCGACGTTTCGGCGTTCGGGTACAGCTCCCTGACGATCTGGGAGACGTTCACATCGCCCTGGCCAATTGATGCGATCAAATGGTTGAGATCGGTCAGATGCAGCACCTTCGCGACCTTCACCAGATCGGAATCTTCCGGCTTCGTCAACCGTCGCCGCTTGATCTCGCGATCGAGTATTTCGCGTCCAAGCTTTATCGAGGTCGTGTGTTCCTCGATGCGGAGGCGTTGGCGAATCTTGTGGCGCGCCCTCCCCGTTCTGACGTGAGCCAGCCAGTCCCTGCTGGGCTTCGCCGACGGTGAGGTGATGATCTCGACTGTCTCAGAGTTCTTCAGCTCGCGCGCGAGGCTCCCAATACGGCCGTTGATGCGCGCTCCCTGGCAATGCAAGCCGACTTCGGTATGGACGGCAAAAGCGAAGTCGATAGGCGTGGCGCCTTTGGGCAGCTGAATCACGTCACCGGTGGGTGTAAACACGAAGATCTCGTCCTGGTACAGGTCGAGCTTAAGGAACTCCAGGAATTCATCGGGAGTCTTGGCGTCGAGCTGGAGCTCGAGCACCTGCCTGAACCATTGGAGAGCGCGATCCAGCTCGTCCGCGCTCCTCGAATCTTCCTTGAAGCGCCAATGGGCCGCGATTCCGTACTCGGCCGTGCGGTGCATGGCGCGCGTGCGGATCTGAATCTCGAATAGCTGGCGGCCCGGGCCGAATACAGTCGTGTGGAGCGACTGGTAGCCATTCGATTTTGGCTGGGCAATGTAGTCCTTGATGCGCTCCTGGAGCGGCGTGAACTGGTCGTGGATGACGCCGAGGGCGTGATAGCAATCGGGGACGGACTCGACGAGGACGCGGATCGCGAGGAGGTCGTAGATCTCCTCGTATGGCTTGTCCCACTTCTTCATCTTCTTCTGGATCGACCAGAGGTGCTTGGCCCGGCCGGTCACTTCGACGTTGGCGATCCCGGCTTTTTTCAGCTGGCTGTCGAGCGGCTCCCTCAGCTGCGCAATCGACTTCTCGCGCTCCACGCGGCGAGTCGCGACTTTCTTGGCGAGTGTCTTGTACTCCGACGGCTCGAGGTGCTTGAACGCGAGGTCCTCCAGCTCCCACTTCACTCGCGCCATTCCGAATCGGTGCGCCAGCGGGGCGTACAGGTCCCGGGTCTCCGTGGCGATGCGCTTCTGACGATCGACTGGAAGGAACTCCAGCGTCCGCATGTTGTGCAGGCGGTCCGCGAGCTTGATCAGGATGACGCGGGCGTCCTTTGCGATGGACAGCAGCAGCTTGCGGTAGTTCTCGACCTGCCGGTCCTGCGAGGAGTTGAGCGGCAGGTGGCCGATCTTGGTCAGGCCATCGACGATCTCGGCGATCTCCTTGCCGAATTCGGCCTCGATGTCGTCAACCGTGACGCCCGTATCTTCGACGACGTCGTGAATCAGGCCGCTGGCGACCGTCGTCGAGTCCAGCTGCAGGTCGACGAGGATCTTCGCGACTTCGACACAATGCGAGACGTACTTGTCTCCCGACAGGCGCTTCTGGCCTTCGTGCGCCTTCTCACTGAACCTATAGGCGCGCGCGAGCAGCTCCCGGTCGAGGCGCTCCGGCAGCCCATCCTGAAGCCACGATGGGAGTGTCTCCTTATCCTTGACCGCGCCTGCCGTCACAACAGTCCCGCCTCCGCGAAGCTTATGTAGCGTCCCCTTCCGATAATAACGTGGTCCTGCACGGGTATGTCGAGTACTTTGCCCGCCTGCACCAACTGTTCTGTTACTACCCTGTCGTCGGGCGAGGGTGTCGGATCCCCGCTCGGGTGATTGTGGACGAGGATGATCGCCGCCGCCCTCTCGGCGATCGCTTCCCGAAACACCTCACGCGGATGCACGAGCGACGAATTGAGCAGGCCGCGGGTTACGGTGATGTCGCGTTCGAGCCGGTGCTGCGAGTCGAGCACAGCCACGTGGAACTCCTCGACCGGAAGATCCTCGAGACGCTGCGCGAATATCTCGTAGACATCGCGCGGCCAGCGCACCGGAACTCCTTCCTGCCGTTCCTCCGCCGCCATGCGCCGACCCAGCTCGAGCGCGGCATGAATGCCAACCGCACGAGCTGTTCCTACACCCCTGATGCTGGTAAGGGTCGCCACCGGCTGCGTCGCCAGCAACCGCAGCGACCCCCGGCAGGTGGAAAGGATCTCCTGGCCGATCCCGATCGCCGAGCGGCCCTCGGATCCGCTACCTAGAAGAATAGCCAGCAGCTCGCTCGAGTTCAAAGCATGCGCCCCGTGACTGCGCAGTCGCTCCCGCGGCCTTTCGGCAGCCGGGAGCTCTCGTATCGTAAGTGACATCTCGACCTCCATACGTGCGGACTCGAGATTCTCGTCGGAGAGCTGCGCGGGGGCGGCACCGCGGGGACACGGGCATCATCGGGACGCTGCCGCTAGAGGTTCCAATTCGCGTACCGCTACATCAAAGCTCGAGCTGCGGTCCGATCTGGAGATCCGGCGACGACAATCACAGCGCTGGGGAGCGCGGCTTCAGGATGCCGGCCGCTCCCACGCACGCGATTCGGCGGATCGAAACAAGGCGTCTATCACGGCCATGTTTCCCATCGCATCCTCGAGGGAGACGGGGACACTTCCGATGCCGCGAATGGCCTCTGAAAAACGATCTGCCTGAACGCTGAACTGGTTCACCGGCGGAAACGTGATCGTCTCGATCCCACCGCCGCCCATGAGATCGCTGCCGTCGTCAATGTAAATCCTACTTTCATCCCGAGGAGTTGCGTGGAAGGAGGCGGAGATGCGTCCTCTCGTTCCGAAGATTTGTACGGACTGATACGCCACGAGCTGCGTCGAGCAGCTAAACGTCGCTTGCCCTTTCTCGAAATGAAGGAGTCCGGACGTCAACCGATCGACCTGGAAGTCAGGATCACGCTCGATCAATCCGACGACCTCTGTCGGCTCAGCGCCGAACAGCCACCGCGAAATCGTTATCGGATAACACCCGACGTCCATCAGCGCGCCGCCTCCCCACTCTACATGGCTGCGGACGTCTGCTGGATCGCGCCGGTAGTAGCTGAAATGGCCAGAGATCAGACGCAGATCGCCGATTGCTCCGGAGTCGACAATCTCCTTCACTTTCAGCCACTGCGGATGCGTCCGCACCATGAACGCCTCGCCGATCTTGACTCCGGTCCTGTCGCGAACCACCAGGAGCTCACGTGCTTCACTCGCCGTCAGCGCAATCGGCTTCTCACAGAGCACGTGCTTCCCCCGCTCGGCTGCGCGAATTGACCACGGCACGTGCAGATGATTGGGGAGCGGATTGTAGATCGCCTCGACGTCGGGATCGTCGATCAGCTCTTCGTACGAGCCGTAAGCCCGGGGAATGCCCAACTGCTCCGCGGCTGCCCGCGCCTTTGCGATGTCTCGCGACGCAATTGCTACGACGTCTGCCAGCGCACTTCCCTGCATGCCGGGGATGGCCTTTCTCAGTGCGATACTGGCGGCGCCAAGCACGCCCCACCGAACCGGCGCGATTCGCTGCGAGGTCATTGCGCTTCGATGATCACTTTGCCTCTATGACCTTTCGCACCGTATGAAGGCTCCGAGCCATCGAGCGTAGTTAGCTAACAGCTCCCTGCTTCAGTCTCTGGATGCCGGAGCGGACGCCGCGATCTCAGACTCTAAAGATTAGCGCCGTGGCACTTCTTGAACTTCTTCCCCGATCCACACGGACATGGATCGTTCCGCCCGACGTTGCTCCAATCGGCGGACCCGCCCGACACGCCGGGTACGCCAGGCACGCCGCCGATCGCACCCCCAGCCATCGCCTTGCTCAGCGACGAGCTCTTTCCCCCAATGTGCACGGTCGGGTCCGGGCGCACGGCGGCTCCTTTCCTCGGAGCCTCGGCCGGCGCGATG
>JBGPHO010000227.1:0-4506 GCA_041484425.1 Gemmatimonadaceae bacterium | reverse complement strand
GTACTCGCAGTCGGGTTCGGGAAAGCTGGAAGCCGCCAGCAATCCGGCGCCGGCGGTCGCGTCAGCATCCCCGCAGGTGGTGGCTGCGCAGACTCCCACCACTGTCGCGAAAACCAGCGCTCCCGTTACTGAGCCGCCGTCCCCCGCCAAGCGGCCAGTCAGGCAGGAAAAACCGGCCGCTCCCACGCGTGATATGCGTGCTGGCGGCGCGGCAAAGACCGTATCGAAGCCGATTCAACTTCCAGTCGCAGCCGCGCCGGCTCCGCGGATTGAACCACCGATAACGAACCTTGGTGCTCGACAGGACCCGCTGCCGGCGCCTCCTCAAGTTGTGACGACAGCGCCGGTCGTCCCGCCGCCGAAACAAGAATCAACGCCGGCCGCAGTGGCGGCCCCTACGACCGCTGACATCGCACCCACTGTTGAAGCATATGCTCGCGCGATCGAGTCGAGGGACATGGGCGCCATCCGTCGTGTCTACCCCGGGCTCACATCGGAACAGCAGCGTGGGTTCGAGCAGTTCTTCCAGTCGGCCAGGAGCATCAACGTCACGTTCAGGGTAACGAACGTCGAGGGTTCAGGCACGTCGGCTGACGCTCGACTGGTGGGAAGCTACGAGTACGTGACGACGGCAGGAAAGGCAGAGCGCCAGCCCGTCAGCTTTGCGGCGACGCTTCGGCACGACGGAAATGTGTGGCGCCTGGTCTCGGTGCGCTGACCGTAGCGCTCTGATCAGAAGCTAGAAGGTGTACTCGATGCCGGCGGTGTAGACGATATTGGGCCGCAGTCCACCGCGGTTCAGCGGGAAGAGGGTATTCAGAACCCCCGTCGTGTTCCGAGCAGGGGTGATCTTGATGCCGAACGATCCGTTCACGATATCGTCGCGAATCTCGGGAATGTTGGTGGGAGTCAAAGTCCGGCGAAAGGGCGCATCATAGGTCACAAGACCGGGCAGGTGCAGCTTGCTGTCACCCACCTGAAGCTCCGACACGAGATCGGCGGCGAGTGTAACGCTCTCGGACATCCGGTCATCGAATCCGACGGTCCCGAGTACCGCATCGTTCTGTTGCGTGCCGCCGTGATGCAGATAGCCCGCGTTCAGGTGAGGCGAAAAATCAGAAAAGCGTGAATTGAAGATCAGAAGTGCTCGGCCCGCAAATTTTCCCGACCCGAGGAGATCCTTTTCGCTCCCCGACGGAAATCGGCCATCAACCAGAAACGCGAAGCTCGCGTTCGGTGTCTCTCGCAGGTTTACCTTTGCCCGCAGCGCCACATCACCGAGGCCGGCAGCCGAGCCCAGGCTTTGACGACTGGCGGTCAAGACCGGATTTGCCGGTGTGCCGGCGAAATAGTGCGCTGCCGTCGTGCCACCGAACGGCCGGATTTCCGCCTCGCTAGTACCGCGAAAATCTGCTTGCACGACTGGCACCACGAGTCCAAAGTCGAATCGGTCGGTCACGCCGTAGGTGACATACATCGATGTGACTTGCACGCGGAGGTCCATCGACAGATGAAAATCCATCGCGTCGTTCTCGAGAACCGGTACGCCGTACAGCGAGCAGTCTGCCCCGAATTGGACGTCGCACCCGGGAAAGTTGACGTTCTGGTGAGTGAATATCAGATCGATGTTGCTCATGTCCACGCCGCGCAACGTGGCGAAGCGGAAACCGGTTCTGCTTATTCCGGCGAGTACTCGACCCTGCCCGAGTGTCTGTGCCCGCTCGGCAAAGATCGGCCCCGCAGATGTGGAAGTTCGGACGGGCACGCCTCCCTCGAACCGGAACGTCTCACCGCCGCTGGTCGAGCCGATGGGTATGCTGGCGACGCTGGCACCGAGTGCATCGGTGATGAAAGCGATCAGCGACGCGTTCTCCGCGTTTGACGACGGGATGAAATGCAGTCCGTGGGCCTGCAAAGACAGGGGATTGCTCGGGTCGCCCGACCCGGCAAGGAAAAGCGGTTCTTGTCCGGGCCCGAAAATGAAGAGCTCCGATATCCGATCTCGGAGGGTTTGCGCGCTCGACCGGGACGACACGGCAACGCACGCGAAGCAGGCGAGCGAGAGAACCCTGAGGATGTCGTTGAGCCTCGTAGCACGATTGCGCATCGCGGGACCGAAGGCGTGGCCAACTCGTTAGCTGCTCGAAGGAGAATATCTTAGCTGCGATTGTTGAGCGAGGCAAACGCAGCTTCCCTTGCGACCAGGACGACAAGCTGACTTGACATACCTGATTGCCGACGTCATATTGGCTATGGAAAGCCAACTTGACATGTCAGCAAGCATTCGCAACCGAGTAAAGTCGCTTCGCAGCGAGAGAGGCTGGACCCAACAGCAGCTCGCGGACGCCGTGGGCGTCTCACGCCAGAGCATCAACTCGATCGAGCGCGACCGCTACGTGCCGAGCTTGATGCTGGCGCTCAACTTTGCGCGGGTTTTCGACTGCCCCATTGACCAGATCTTCACTTTGGAGGGCAAGAAATGAGGATCCCCATCCTCGGCAACGTGATCGATGAGCGTTTCCTCAGTCACAGGCGGCGCTCGACGAGTCTGGCGAGTGTAATCGGAGGAATGGTGGCAGCAGGTCTCTTCGGCTACCGCTATTTCGTGAATGGAATCTGGAGCTGGGACCTGTTCGCGGTCGCCGCGACGATTGTGGTAGTCAAGTTGACATTGATGGCGTGGTATCTCTTTACCGACTAACCCTTTTTGAGAACTGCCGATGATTTTCAGAAATCAAACGAAGGACCCAAGACAGATCATGATGATGGGCATGTTATTTCTGGTGCTCGGCCTCGCGTGGCCACGGTTTTTGCCGGTGACCGGCAATCTCGGACCTGATGCGATCGATGGAGTGCGCGGAGTCTTAATGGGGTTGGCGATTGGCTTGAATCTCTGGGCGGCGAGGCTGGGCGGACGTTTACGCGGCGGAGAAGGGAGATAGTGAGGTGCGGGTGACACCGAGGGCGGATAGCCGATGATTCCGGCGCGCGAAGCGCTCGAACGACTGCGAGAGGGGAATCTCAGATTCGCCGCGAACGTACGCGGCTCGGACGCGTTTGTAAGCCACACGCGGCGCGCCGAGCTTGCGAGCGGACAACAACCATTTGCCATCATCCTCGGGTGCTCTGATTCGCGCGTTCCCGCGGAGATCGTGTTCGATCAGGGCCTCGGCGACCTGTTCGTCATTCGCGTCGCCGGCAACATCGTCGCTCCCTCTCAGGTCGGCAGTGTCGAATTTTCCGCGGCGCGCTACTTTACTCGATTGGTAGTCGTCCTTGGCCACTCACAGTGCGGGGCGATTCTGGCAACCCTCGAAGAGCTGCGCACGCCGACAGCAAATCAGTCGCACAACCTGAGGGCGATCGTCGACCGGTTGCGACCCTCGGTCGAGAGCCTCTTGCACACCGAGCTCAAGAACGATTCGGACGCTTTGGTCAGGGAGGCAGTTCGCGCCAACATCCGCGCTTCGGTAAATCACCTGCGGCATGGCTCGCAGGTGCTCGAGGAACTGATTCAGCGCGAAGGTCTGCACGTCGTCGGTGCCGAGTACTCGCTGGAAACGGGCGTGGTCGAATTCTTTGATGGTGCGCCGTGAAGGTGCTCATTTTTGGGGCGACTGGAATGATCGGCCAGGGCTTGCTCCGCGAGTGCCTGATCGATTCCGGCGTGGCGAAAGTAGTGACCGTTGTCCGGCGGCCGACTGGGCAGAAGCATGCAAAACTCAGCGAGCTCGTTTGCCCGGATCTCGCGAGCCTTGCTCCTCTCGAGCCCCAACTGACCGGTTTCGACGCGTGCTTTTTCTGCATCGGCGTCTCGGCGCTTGGCATGACGGAGGAGCAGTACACACGCGTGAACTACGATCTGACGATGAGTGTCGCCAGGACACTCGTGCGAACGAGCCCCGGATTGACTTTCATATATGTGTCAGGCGCGGGCACCGACAGCAGCGAGCGAGGCCGCGTGATGTGGGCGCGAGTAAAAGGACGGACCGAGAACGCGCTGCTTTCGCTACCATTCAACGCGGCGTACATGTTTCGACCTGGCGCCGTCATACCGCTCCACGGAATTCGGTCGGCGACACAATGGTACAACGCCATGTACTTTGTGCTCAAGCCGCTTTACCCCATCCTGAGCCGGCTCGCGCCGAAAATGATTACGACGACCGAACAGCTCGCGCGCGCAATGCTTTCAGTCGCGCGGGACGGGTATCCGAGACATGTCCTGGAGATGGCCGACATCAATCGGCTATGACCTGGGTACGCATCGCGGTGCTGGCGCTCGGCTTGATCGAGGGCGCCTGGATGACGTTCGACGGAACGCGCGCTCTGTCGGTGGGTGATTACGTAACGCCTTCGAGCGGAACACACGCGGGGGAGCTCGGCCCATGGCACCACATTGTGAGTGCAGTGGGTATTCCGGCGCGATCGACCGCGATGAAGCTGATATTCGTCGCCTACGGCATCAGCTGGCTGGTCATCACTTTCGCGTTCGCCCGGGGCGCAATG
>JBGPHO010000226.1:0-4519 GCA_041484425.1 Gemmatimonadaceae bacterium | reverse complement strand
TCGCCGCTCGCACCCGACGAGCGTCTCAACGACAATACGTCGGCGCTCGTGAGAGTCGACTATAACCTCGCGGAAGATCATTCCCTGATGCTGCGCGGAGACTGGCGCGGCAATACCCAGCTCGGCTCGCGTCTCAACGCGCTCGCGCTGCCGCACACGGGTGGTGATCTCAAAGGCTCGGGTGGCGGAGGCATGATGACGCTCACATCCCACTTCGGGATGTTCATCAACGAGCTCCGGGGCTACAAATCGGTCGACAATCGGAATACCTCCGGCTATCTGTCGGCTCCCGATGGGCGCGTGGTCGTCGCGTCGGTCCTCGACGATGGGACGAGCGCGATCTCCACACTTCAGTTCGGGGGAAATCCATCACTGCCGCAGGAGACGAAATCGAGCCTGCTCGAAATGAGCGACGAGATCTCCCGCCTCACGACCGCCGGTGGACACCGCTTCAAGCTCGGCGGACTCATCAACGAGCAAAGGAGCTCCGTCGGATTCGTCCCCAACCGGTTCGGGACTTTCTCATTCAATTCGCTCGCCGATTTTGCTGCGGGCCGGCCAACGCAGTTCACCCGCACGCTGTTCGCGCGCGATCAGGAGTCCGCCACCAACAATTTCGGCTCGTACCTCGGTGATTCGTGGCGCGTGAGCCCGAAGGTGCAGCTGACATATGGACTGCGCGCCGAGGGTTCGCGTTATCCCGAGAAACCCGTGTACAATCCCGAGGTCGATTCGACGTTTGGCCGCCGCACGGACAATTTTCCATCCGAATTTCACCTGAGTCCGCGCGTTGGGTTCAGTGTCTTCGTGGGCGAATCGCAGTTTGGTCCGCCGCCGCTCACGCTCCGCGGAGGCTTCGGCGAATTCCGTGGCACCGCTCCAGCGCAGCTTTTCGCGTCGGCGCTCAACGCCAATGGTCTCACCAACGGGCAATCGCTGCTCACCTGCGTCGGCCCGGCGGCACCGACCCCCGACTGGGCCGCGTATCTCGCGAACCCATCCACGATTCCAACGTCGTGCAACGGCGGCACGCCGATATTCGCCAATCAACGCCGCAATGTCACGGTCTTCGATCCTGACTTCCAGGCGCCGCGGGCCTGGCGCGCATCGTTTGGCTTGAATCGCCGCTTCTGGGACCGCTATTCCTTCTCGATCGACGCCGGCTACGCGCGCGGCGTGGCGCAGACTGGATCAACCGACATCAATCTGGACACGGTTCCCAAGTTCAGGCTCGCGAATGAAGGAAATCGTCCCGTGTACGCTCCGGCAAACGCGATCGTGCCGACCAGCGGCGCGCTGTCAGTGCTCGGCTCCCGCGTGCATCCGGAGTTTGGAGTCGTGAGCCAGATCCAGTCGAATCTCCGATCCGACACGAAGCAGGTCACGTTCGGGCTCAACGGAATCAACGGCAAGGGAATCCTGTTCAACGCATCGTACACACTTACGAGCTCGTTCGATCAGTCTCAGGGTTTTGCACAAGGTGCCGTGCAGGGTTTTGGCGGAACGGCCGGATCGACGGCCGGCAATCCGAACGTCTCGGAGTGGGGGCGAAGCGACAACGCGCGGCGCCACGCGCTACTCGCGACGATCACGTATCCTATCAAGCCGGTGTTCGAGCTGACGGCGATTGCGCGCGCGACGTCCGGGAACTTCTTCGCTCCGCTCGTGGGCGGCGACATCAACGGCGACGGACGCAACAACGACCGCGCATTCGTCTTCGATCCGGCCGTTGCCGCGGCCGCTGGTGATACCGCGGTTGCGAACGGAATGACTCGCCTGCTCGGCAATACCTCGTCCCGTGCCCGCGATTGCCTCCTCAGTCAAATGGGGAAGGTTGCCGCGCGCAGCAGCTGCTCGAGCCCGTGGTCTCCCGCTCTCGATCTCCAGGCCAATATCAGGCCTGCCTCGTTTGGGCTCGACCGCAGACTCACCATCTCGGTGATCGCACTCAACTCACTCACCGGGCTCGATCAGCTGCTCCACGGCAGCAACAATCTTCACGGGTGGGGACAGCCATCGTTTCCCGACCGTACCCTTCTTTATGTGCGCGGATTCGATCCAGTGACCGATACCTACCAGTACCAGGTCAACGAGCACTTCGGAGCCACCAACGGAACGCGGAATGCATTTCGTGTCCCGTTCCAGATAGCAGTTCAGGGGCGCCTTACGCTCGGGACGGATCCCGCACGCCAGCAGTTCAACAATGCAATCGGGCGGGGGGCGGGCGGACGTCTCGATCCTGAGGCGCTCAAGGCGCGCATGACGCGCCTCGTGCCGAACGCGTTTCTCGAGATCATCGCCGTCAACGACTCCGCGAAGCTCGAGCTGACTCCGGACCAGGTTGCAAAGCTTCAGACCGCCGGCGATGCGTTCAAGGTGAGATCGGATTCGCTGATCGACAAAGTCGCCAATGTCCTCGGCGACACGACGACAAAGAACCCGGACCCGATGACAATCTTCACCAAGCTCCAGCCGACGATCGCCGAGGCAAGGAAGCTAGCAACGCAGGCGATCAACGAGTCGAAGGCGATTCTGACGCCGGCGCAGTGGGCCAAGGTGCCGGAAAGCATCAAGACGCCGGGGTTGCGGCGTGAAGGCGAGGGCGGAAGGTCCGAGCGTGGGGGTTCCGGCAGTTAGCAGCGGGCACCGGGCGGAGTCGGCCCCCCCTTTGCCTGACTCCACCTGACGGGGTATTCTCCCCCATCCTTCACGCACATACGCCATGAAAGGTTGTCTGAAAAGGGCCGGCTGTCTCGTCATCATCATCTGTCTCGTCGCGGTGTGGTACTGGTACGCGCGCGTCGAGCGTCCCGCCGCCGCAATGTCCCCCGCCGCTGGCACTGCAGCGACTGCAACTTCGGTCAGCTCGGGCTGGCAGCCGCTCACGGCTGCTGATGCCGCTCGCGGACAGGTTGCGGTGCAATCGCTGGGGCGCCAATCCGGACCAGTCTTCGCGAATCTGACACCGGCGGAAGTGGCGTCGTACATCTTCACCGTCGTCGCGAAACAGCTTCCTCCATCCGCGAAAAACGTTGCGGCCGCCATCATCGGCGACCGGCTCTACGTCCGGTCCGACGTGGAGCTGAAGGATTTCGGCGGCGCCAAGTCGCTGGGTCCCGTTGGAATGCTGCTTGGCGAGCGTGACAGCGTGCGATTCGGCGGCACCATCAACATGCTGAGGGCCGGCCTGGGGGAATTCCTCGTCCAGGAGGTGAAGATTGGCAGGATAGACGTGCCGAACGCCCTGATCCCGAGGCTTCTGACCCAGATGAAGCGCGGCAAGCCGGTCGAAGGCATCTCCAAGAACGGACTCCCGATGGTGATGCCGACTTACATTTCAGACGTGCGCATTTCCGACGGCAAGATCACACTGTACAAGAGTGTCAAGTGAGTCGAAGGATTCTCGTCATCGATGATGAGCAGGGAATCCGCGCGGCGTTGGGACAGCTCCTCGAGTTCGAGGGATACGAGGTGCACACGATCGCGAACGCGGTGGACGGAATCGCGGAGTACCAGAAGTGGCATCCGCACCTGGTCTTTCTCGATGTGAAGATGGCCGGCATGGACGGAATGGAGGCGCTCAGGAAGCTCCGGGAGCTCGATCCTTCCGCCACGGTAGTAATGATCAGCGGCCACGCCACCATTCGCACTGCCGTAGAAGCGACTCAGGCCGGTGCCTACGAGATTCTGGAGAAGCCGCTCGACACCGACCGCATCCTCGTGATGCTCAGGAACGCGCTGTCGCATCTCGACCTTCAGGAAGAGAACCTTCGCTTGAAGCAATCGATCGACGCTCCGTTCGAGATCGTGGGCAAGACGCCGGTGATGCGGCTTCTGATGGAAAAGATCGAGAAAGTCGCGACGACTCCCGCGCGCGTTCTGATCACCGGTGAGAATGGGACGGGCAAGGAGCTGGTGGCGAGAGCGCTTCATCGCATGTCGCCGCGCGCGACCAAGCCATTTGTCGAGGTGAACTGCGCCGCTATTCCGGGCGAGCTGATCGAGAGCGAGCTCTTCGGCCACATGAAGGGGTCTTTTACGGGCGCGATCGCTGATCGCGCCGGTAAGTTCGAGCAGGCGAACAAGGGAACGCTTTTTCTGGACGAGATCGGCGACATGAGCCTCGCCGCGCAGGCGAAAGTCCTGCGCGTGCTCCAGGACAACGTCATCACCCGAATCGGCGGAGCCAAACCGATCTCGGTGGACGTCAGGGTAATCGCCGCCACGAACAAGACGCTCGAGAACGAGATCGCGGGCGGCAAGTTCCGCGAGGATCTCTACTATCGGCTCAACGTCGTGCCGATCCACGTTCCGCCGATTCGCGAGCGGCGCGAGGACATCCCGATGCTGGCCCAGTACTTCGCGTCGACGCTGTCGGCGCGGGAAGGAATCCCGCCGCGCACATTCACCGCCGATGCGTTGGAGAGATTGAGCTCGCTCGACTGGCCCGGCAACGTGCGCGAGCTGCGAAACACGGTCGAGCGCCTATTGATCCTGGCGCCCGACACGCAGATTGCCG
>JBGPHO010000225.1:0-4549 GCA_041484425.1 Gemmatimonadaceae bacterium | reverse complement strand
GTCCCGACGATCGCGACGCGAGGCTTCGATAGCGCCGAATTCCGCCCGATCGCGTACAGCTCACGCGGTGGGTGGGCGAGGTCCGTGAGCTCGAGCGGGTACTCGGGTGACTCGCGCGTCCAGCACTGCACCCGCGTTCCAGGCGGCGGCGCCTCAGACGGTGTCGGAGGAACAGCGATGATCGAAGGTTCTGGTGTCGCAGGCGCTTGAAGTGTCAACTGTCAAGCTCAGGGCAGACTTAACGTTACGTCTTCAGGTCTGACACTCTGCTTGAGGCGCAGGAGCTCGGTCCACCACGCCGCGATGAGCGCTTCCAATCCTTCGCGCGCGGCCGCGCTGATCGCAAAAAGTCCGAACGCTCCCGGGGCATCGATGGGCGGTGCGTACTCCTCGCCAAGGAGGTCCATCTTCGTGAAAACCACGCAGTGCGGCTTGGCGGCAAGGTCCGCCGAATACTCGGCGATCTCACGCCTCAGCTGGTCGTACTCGGCCTGCCAGTCCATCGCGTCGATCGGGATGAGGAACGCCAGGATCCGCGTCCGCTCGATGTGCCGGAGGAACTGGAGGCCCAGTCCCTTCCCCTCGTGCGCCCCTTCGATGATGCCCGGGATGTCGGCAACAACGAACGTCCGGTGGTCGGAGAGCTGAACGACGCCGAGGTTGGGCTGGAGGGTCGTGAAGGGATAGTCGGCGATCTTGGGGCGGGCGGCGGAGATCACGGAAAGGAGCGTGGACTTCCCCGCGTTCGGTTGGCCGACGAGTCCGACGTCGGCGATCAGCTTGAGCTCCATCTCGATGGTGTGGACCACGCCCTCCTCGCCCGGCTGCCACTCTCGCGGCGACTGGTGGGTTGGCGTCGCAAAGAACGCGTTTCCCTTCCCGCCGCGTCCACCCTGAGCGATCACCACCTGCTGGCCATCCTCCAGGATCTCGGCGAGGATCTCCTTGGTCTCATTGTCGCGCAGAATCGTTCCTGGCGGCACCGGCATGATGATGTCCGCGCCCCCCCGTCCACTCTTGTTCGACCCCATACCGTGCTCGCCACGCTCGGCGATCCACTTGTCGCGGTAGGTGTAGTCGAGGAGCGTCGCCAGGTTGGAGTCGCCGCGAACGATGACGCTGCCGCCGCGCCCGCCGTCGCCGCCGTCGGGTCCACCCATTGGGGTGCGCCACTCTCTTCGGAAGGAAGTGCAGCCCGATCCACCGGTACCGCCCTCGACTCGGATTACTGCGCGGTCAATGAACACTTACTGCCTTAGCGGAGAGATTGGGTTGCTGCGACATTGGTCGAGAATACCAAAGCAAGGAGCCCTCAGCTTTGCAGCTGATCGCCGAGGAGCTTTCATACCGAACTTTGAGATGCCAGGAGTCTGGAACCGCGCGATCATTTCGAGACCTGTCCGAAGGCTGGGGAAACCAGAACTCCGGACACCTTACTCCGACGGAAAGGCTCCGCGCGATCGGCTGCAAAGCCAAAAGCTCCTTGCTTTGGTTCTGTGGATGCCAGCCCAAGCGCACCAATCATCTACTCTATCGCAACCTTTTGCAGCAACTGTCGGTACCGCGCCAAATCATCCCGAGAAATCAAATCGGTGAGCGCATCAAGAACGGCTGAAAGCTGTCCAGCTGATACGCCGGCATTGAGCGCCCCGTGCAAGTGGGAATGAAGTTGCCGCTGCTGCCCCGACACGGCGCACGCGGCAACGACGCAAAGCTCGCGGGTGCGAAGGTCCACGCCGGGCCGCGACAAGACTTTCCCGTACCCGTCCACGATCATCCACTCGTCGAGCGCCGGGTGCAGCTCGCGAATGTTCCTCCGCAGCTTTTCGTAGTGATCTCCGTACACGATCGCACAGGTCTCTTCTCCCCGCGCTCTCCAGGAGGCTAGATCTTCGACCGAGGCCTCCGGGTCGTCGGCTGGCGCGGGTCGCCCGGACGCGATCCGCCACGCCCGGGCCGCGTTCAGCGCGCGCGGAAACCCGGCGAAGAGGTACGACTGGAGAATTATCTCCTCGACTGCGACGGGATCGACTTCGTTTATGGCTTCGGACATGACGGCTCGCATTTGGCCCTCCGGCGAACCGGCGATCGCACCCGCGATCCTTACCAGCTTTCTGAGACCGGCCTCGAGTGGAGCAACGCTAGTCCGGGCTTCCGCTCCGGATGTCATCAGGCGTCGGCGCCCATCATCGGTTCACGCGACGTCCGCCCGCATCGTAACCTCCCCCACGGACTCACCGCGCGTGTTCTTGACCGGCTTGTGCGTCAGCTCAGCGAGCCTGGGCGGCAGCGGATCGGGCAGCGCGTCAATCTCCTGCAACAATCGAAGAAGAGCGGGCACTTGCGCCCGCTGCGCGCCGTCTTCGACTTTGATCGCGACCCCGATCCCGCGTTCCAGCAGGAGCGCGCAGTGCACACCTTCCGCGCCCACCTTCGACACCACTCGGCCGTTCGTCTCGGCGATCAGAGCGGAATCAAAACGATCGGTTCCGCCAACGAGAAATGGATGGTTGCTCATCGCAGTGACAACGCGCTGAGGGTACTCCTCGCCCCGCGCGGCGGCGACGGCAAAACGCGAGTACGCCCGCGCCATCCGCTCGAGCGTCATTCCGAAGACTACGACCCCACAGCCGTCAACCGCCTGGGTGATCTTGTTGCACGGAACGCCCGTCCAGAGCGAGATCTCGTGCAGAATCGCGCGCTGCACGTTGTGCTCGCGCCCCTCGTAACCGCGCGTCGCCCAACCTTTCTGGCGTGCCATCGCGAGCATCGCCGAGTGCTTGCCGGAGCAGTTGTTGTGGAGTCGCGTGGGACGCTCGCCCGACTCGCGCACGATCTTGGCACCCCGCTGCGAGGACGGGTCGTGGGGCCCGCACGCGAGATCTCCTTCCTCGAGGCCAAGATCGTGGAGCATCCTCTCGACGATTGCGACGTGCTCCGGCTCGCCACCGTGAGACGCGCACGATACGGCGAGCTGCTCCTCACCCCACCCGAGCGCATCGAAACCGCCGGAGCTGAGAAATGGAAGGACCTGGAAGGGCTTGGCGCAGGAGCGCCAGTAGGTGAACGCGTCCGCATCGCGCGCGGTCCCCAGCAGCTCGTCGCCCTCCCCGACTACGGCGGCGTGCACTCTATGTTCTGATTCGGTTCCTTCCCCGCGGGTGACTACGACATCGATTTGGTACGACTTCATGCATCTGGGAGGGTTCGAGATTCGGACGGGCAATGGAACGGAACTGATTTCAACTGAAGCCGGAAGGCGTCGATCTGAACTGCAACTGATCTGAACTGCAACTGAACAGGCGGGAGGCGCGAGTAGCGTAGTCGTCAGTGATTTAGTTCACGACGCCCGGACTTGCCTCCGTGGCATTCAAGGCACAAGCAGTTGCTTGTGTCATGACCCTACCGAGATAAGTCAGGGCGTAGTGAACTAACAAACTGGCATCTATGCCACTGACGCCTCCCGCCTGTTCAGTTGCAGTTCTCAGCCGCCCGTCGCCGGTTGCCAGCCTTAGAACA
Organism: Gemmatimonadaceae bacterium; assembly: GCA_041484425.1. Lineage (GTDB taxonomy): Bacteria > Gemmatimonadota > Gemmatimonadetes > Gemmatimonadales > Gemmatimonadaceae > UBA4720. Next base: position 1,030 of record JBGPHO010000225.1, on the reverse strand, counting down.
GCTTAACCTGAATCATGTCCTTTGTGTACCGCCTCGGATCGCGACGGACTTCGACGAGAACGGTATTCAGCTCGGTGACGGTCTTCACGAGCTGGTCGTAGAGCTGCTGGTCGGTGAACAGCTTCTGGATGGTTCCCTTCCCGCCCGACATCGTGTTCATGAGCGAGTCGGCGCGAGCAACCACGCTTACGAGGTGAGTGTAGAGCGTGTCGTCGCGAAAGAGCTTGCCCATGGACCCGCGCCCGGAATTGATCTGGGCGATCAGCGTGTCGGTCGACGCGAGCGTGCGATTCAGGCTGTAGTAAAGCGAGGGATCGTCGAGGAGGCGGCCGATCGTTCCCCTCGGATTCTCGAGTCGCGCCATCAGCTCGCTCGAGCGGGAGAGCGTGGAATTGAGCTGGTCGTAAAGCTGCCGGTTGGTGACGAGCTGGCCGAGCGTCCCCTCCCCGCGGTTGATGCTGCTGGTGACTTTGCTCAGGTCGCGCGTGAGTCGGACGACTTCGCCGATCGCGCCCGACGCCTGCAGCACGACCGCTTCGTAGTCGATGGATGGGGCGATGATGAGCGTGTCGCCCTCGCGAAGCGCGCGATACTTCGGCGTGCCGACGGTGATGTCGAAGACCTTGTCGCCGAGGAGTCCCAGCGTCTTGATCTTGGCGCGCGAATCCTGGCGGACCTGCTCCCTGAGCGCGCTGTTGACTTCCACGATCAGCTTGAGATTGCGCGTGGTATCCAAGTCAACCGGCAGGAAATTGATCTCTTTGATGCTGCCCGCCAGCTGTCCCGCGACCGTGACAGGGCCACCGATGCGGAGACCGCTGGCGCTGGCGACGTAGGCGACCAGGCGATAGCGCTTTCCGAACAGATTGCCGGCGTCGCCCAGTTTCAGAATGGCGACGCCGAGGATGATGAGCGCGACAAATATCAGCGCTCCCACCTTGAGCTGGTCCCAGGTTATGAACGACGATCGCTTCATCGGCTAGAAAGTTTCACCGGCGTTAAAGTGTTCTGCGAGAGAAAGTATCACCGG
>JBGPHO010000224.1:0-4575 GCA_041484425.1 Gemmatimonadaceae bacterium | reverse complement strand
TCTCCCGAGCGAACAGCCCTCGCCTGATACCTGCTAGAGGAGCGACTGCCGCATGACTTCTCGATCCGGCTCGATCCCGAACCAGCGCTGGAACGAGAGCGCCCCCTGCTCGAGCAGCATTGGCAGGCCGTCCGCCGCGGGATTTCCTCTCTTTCGCGCCGCTTTCACCCATGGCGTGTCTCCTCCGCGGCGATAAACGAGGTCCATCACAGCGGCCGCCTTTGGAATGATTCCGACGTCCAGAGGTTGTTCCGCCTCTCGCTGTCCCACGGGCGTCGCATTGACGATCAATGTCGCGTCCGCGAGCGCCAGCTCGGCACTCTTTTCGACTCGCGCGACATCGCGAAAGCGTCGAGCCAGCTTGGACGCGTGCTCAGGGTTGCGTGCGACGATCGCGACCCGGGCGTCGGCCCATTGCTCCGCCGCCGCAATGACCGCGGCTGCCGCGCCACCGCTGCCAAGCACGACAATTCGCGCTCCCGCCGTCTCTCCCCCGAGCAGTGCGCGAGCAGCCGCGTCGAAACCTCCCACGTCGGTGTTGTCGCCATGGAGCCGGCCCGACTCGAACCAGAACGTGTTCACCGCTCCGACCCGCTTCGCGACATCGGTGAGCTCGTCGCAGCTGGCGTGGACTTTCACCTTGTGGGGAATAGTGACGTTACCGGCAACGCCGAGGTCCTTCAGCTTCTTTAGCAACGCGAGAAGATCGCGGGGCAGAACGTCCACCGCCTCATAAAGGAGCGAGATCCCGGCCGCCCGGAGGGCGGCGTTCTGAAAGTTCGGCGAGAGCGAATGCGCCACGGGGTGCCCCAGCAGCACGAGCCGCCCAGGAATCTTGCTCACGGGAGCCACTCTCAGCTTGCGAGCCGGTCGAACAACTTCTCGAGCTCCTGCTCCAGCATGTCGGCGGTGTGTCGATACGCTTCGAGGTCGCCGCCATAAGGATCAGCGACTCCCTGGTTCGCGGCGCCCGAGGCGTATTCATCGATCACGTGAACTTTGCCACGCCCGCCCAGTTGCTTCACCTGTTCCAGGTGACCGGATGTCATGACAAAAATGAGATCGGCTTCGGAGACAATCGAGGAAGTGAGCTTCCTGGCGCGATGTCCGGTGAGATCGATGTCGCGCTCCATGCCGACCAGGAGCGCCTCGTCGGTGGCGGGCACGTTGTCCCAGGCATTCGTCCCGGCGCTCGAGACGCTGAGATCCTCAATACCCCGGCGGCTGGCGATCTTGCGCGCGAGCGCTTCGGCCATTGGGCTTCGGCAGGTGTTGCCGCTGCAGACGAAGAGGAGATTCATTCTCTACGCATCTCCCACCAGATCGGGGACGCTCTCCCTCAGTTTTGAGGCAGAGATCGCGCCCGGCCGAATGACTCGGGGAAGTCTGCCGGTGCAGTCGACGACGGTCGACGGCTCGGACTCCCGAAGGCGTCCCCCATCGAGAACCAGCAAAGTCCCGCGCGCGATCGCGTCGCTCCACTGCGAGACGATCTGATCGGCCGCGGTGGCCGGCGGCACACCGGGACGGTTCGCGCTGGTGGATGTTATGGGCTGGCCGTGCGCGAGAATGAGACGTGCCAGCGATTGGTGCGGCGTCCATCTCACGGCGACGCCACCTTCCGGCCCGCGTACTCGGTCGGGCACTCTCTTTTCTCCACCCGGAAGAACGAGCGTGAGCGGACCCGGCCAGAATCGCGCGGCGAACATCGACGCGTAGCCGGTGAGATGAAGTCCGAGGCGCGTGATCATCTCACTGGCGGCGACGAGCAGGAGAAACGGCTTGCCGGGTGGGCGGCCCTTGAGGTTCACGAGCTGCTGCACGGACCGCTCATCCAGTGCGCCGCCAAATCCATAGACGGTTTCGGTGGGGTATGCGAGCACTTTCCCGGCGGCGAGGTGGGCGAGGGTTCCACTGATGGCAGCCTCGACTTCTCCCGGCGACCAGAACGGCACGACCATCGGCTGGGGCTTCATTCGCGGAAGATACTTAGCGCCTCCGCCAGCGCGAAATCATTTTCTTCGGTGATCTTGAGAGCGCGCTCGCTTCCGCGCACCACTACGACCGGCAGCCCGATCTGCTCGCACAGCGCGGAGTCGTCGGTTGCCACGCGGTCCGCCTCCCGTGCCTCGCGGTGTGCGCGCTCGAGGACCTTGCGGGGAAAGGCCTGAGGGGTCTGGGCTCTCCACAGTCCGAAGCGATCAACCGTTACGATGACCTTCCCACTCGAATCGACGCGCTTGAGGGTATCGGCGACCGGCAGAGCGGCGATGGCGCCATTTCCCTTCCGGGCTTCTTCGATCACCCGCGCGATCGTCTCGGTCGACACGAGCGGACGAGCCGCATCGTGAATGACCACGATCTCGCACTCGACCGGCAGATCCTCGAGACCGTTGGAAACCGACTCGCTCCGATGTCGTCCGCCAACCGAAAGAAGGAGCCGCTCGGCGTCGCTCTGGAATATCCAGGGCGGCGGATCTCCGACGTACTCGCGCGGCAGGACGCAGACTACCATCGCGACATCGGGACGCGCCTGAAATGTCTGAATGCTGTGGAGCAGCATGGGCTTGCCCGCGACCCACCGAAACTGCTTCAGCTCCGAAGAGCCGGTGCGCGACCCGGCGCCGGCGGCGACGATGATCACACCGACGTCGCGTTTCATTTACACGTAGAACGGTTGACGGCGGTCGCGCCTTATTTGCGCGTAGAACGATTGACAGCGGTCGCGCTTTATTTGCGCGTAGAACGATTGACAGCGGTCGCGCTTCATGTGCGCATAGAGCGATTGTCGGCGGCGCTTCATCTAAGCCTGGAAGAGTTGTCGGAACAAGTCGTTGACCGTTCGCACGCCGATGATGTCGAGGCCGCGCGGTCCCCGCTTTGGAATTCCCCGCTCCGCCATGTATGCGGTCGTCATCCCCATCTTCGCGGCCTCTCCGAGTCGCCGCTCGGCTTGCGATACCGGCCTGATCTCGCCGCCGAGCCCGACCTCGCCGAGAAAAATCGCGGAGTTTGCCACGGGGCGATCGTACACGCTCGACGCGAGCGCGCTCGCCACGGCGAGATCGCCGGCCGGCTCCTGCATCCGCACTCCTCCCACCACGTTCAGGAAGACATCGAGCTGTGAGAAAGATAGGCCCGCCCGCTTGTCGAGCACAGCCAGGAGCAGCGCCAGACGACGTCCGTCGAAACCGGTGCTGACGCGCTGTGGAGTTCCGTAGCCCGCTTTCGCCGCGAGTCCCTGAATCTCGATCAGCACAGGGCGAGAGCCTTCGAGCAGAGCGGTCACCGCGCTGCCGGACGAATTGTTCAGACGGTCGCCGAGGAAAAGCTCGGATGGATTCTCGACAGCGATGAGTCCCTCCTCGGTCATCCTGAAGACTCCGATCTCGTCCACGCTCCCGAACCTGTTCTTCGTCGCGCGAAGGATACGGTGCTCCAGCATTCCCTCGCCCTCGAAGTAAAGGACCGTGTCCACGATGTGCTCGAGCGTCTTGGGGCCGGCGATGCCGCCGCCCTTGGTGACATGCCCTACCGCGAACACCGTCGTCTCGCTTTCCTTGGCGAAGCGCATCAGGCGCGCCGCGCACTCTCGTACCTGCCCGACGTTTCCTGGCGCGCCCTCGAGATCACTGGTGAACACCGTCTGAATCGAATCGACGACGATTGCATCAAACCGCTGCGAGCCGGCTGTGGCAATGATTGTCTCGAGCAGAGTCTCGTTGAGCAGAGCGACGTCTTCGGCGGATCCGTGCAAACGCTCGGCGCGCAGCTTTACCTGGAGCGCGGATTCCTCGCCCGAGACATAGAGGGTGGAGCGGCCGAGCTCCTGGAGCCGGCCGGCGACCTGGAGGAGCAGAGTCGATTTGCCAATGCCGGGCTCACCGCCGACCAGAACCATGGAACCCGGGACGATCCCGCCGCCGAGAACAAAATCAAATTCCTTGATCCCCGTCTTGAGGCGACGCCCCGCCGAGCTCTTGATGTCGCGTAGCCTTGGCGTCGGTGCAACGCTTCCGCCTTCGCCCATCGACTTCTGACCGCCGGCGCGACGACTCGACGCGGTAGCGGCCGAAGTCCGCGTCGCCATCTCCTCGACCAGCGAATTCCATTCGCCGCACACGTCGCAGCGCCCGGCCCACTTGGGATGGTCGGCGCCGCAGTTCGTGCAGCGATACACGGTTTTTGCTTTGGGGCTCACTGCGGCGACAGCCGAGGCGACAGATTCTCGAAGCGGGTGTAAGTCTTGTTGAAGTAGAGATTCACGAAGCCGGTTGGCCCGTTGCGCTGCTTGCCGACGATTATCTCGGCGCGGCCCTCGAGCGAGTTGCCGTCCTTGTCGGTTGGGCCGTCGTACATCTCCTGCCGGAAAATGAACATGACAAGATCCGCATCTTGCTCAATAGCGCCGGATTCGCGAAGGTCGGAGAGCTGGGGGCGCTTGTTCTCAGCGGTGCGCTGTTCCGGAGCGCGCGACAGCTGCGACAGCGCCACGACCGGGATTCTCAGCTCGCGGGCGAGCGCCTTGAGCGAGCGCGAGATGTAGCTGATCTCCTGCTGCCGGCTCTCGGTGTT
>JBGPHO010000223.1:0-4589 GCA_041484425.1 Gemmatimonadaceae bacterium | reverse complement strand
TCACCCGGACAGGTTAGCACCTCCGAAAACCGGCAAACCCACCGAAAGGTGGCGACGCAAAGCCGCGAGGCTAAAGCGCTGGAAACCGCGCCAAGCCAGTCGGGCTACCGAAGAGGAGCCTCGATGGAAATTTCCCAGGAACGGCCGCCACTTGCGTTGATTGCCTGCGGCGACGATTGGATGAGCAGGGCTCTGGAGAGCGTCTTTCAGCAGCACGGGTATGTCGTCGCGCACACCCGCTCGGGCGTGCAGACACTGGAGCTGGCGCGTCTCGCCAATCACGACCTGCTCGTGCTCGACGAATCCCTCACCGATGTGAAAGCCATCGATGTATGCCGCGCCATTCGAGAGGGCGGCCAGTTCGATCACTCCGTGCCCATCGTGATCACGTCGCCAACACCCGCCGATCCCCGCGCCCGCATGGCGGCTTTCGGCGCGGGCGCCTGGGAATATTGCAGCCATCCAGTCGATCTCGAGCCGATTTTCGTCAAGCTCGAGACGTTCCTTCGCGCGCGAAGCGAGCTCGTAGTGGCACGCGCAGAGGACTTCGTCAATGCGTCAACGGGCCTCTACACGTCATTCGGTCTTCGTCAGCTGGCCGGAAAACTCGGAGCGCGCGCGCTCAGACGACACGAAGCGTTTGCCTGCGTCGCATTCGCACCGCAGGTCCACGATCGCGAAGTGGGATCGAGCATGCTGTGGAAGGAAAGCCCTGTCGGCTTCGCCGACGTCGCTCACGTGTTCCGCGAGCAGAGCCGGCAGTCGGACGTCGTCGGTCACGCTGGCGACTTGCGGCTCGCGATTCTGGCGCCGGATACCGACGCCGCGGGCGCACGACTTCTCGTTGCTCGGCTTCAACGAGAGCTCGACCGGGCATCTAAGAACAAAACAATTGCCGGTCAGGTTCGTCTCCGCGTAGGGTATTCGGCCGTGTCGGATCTGGCGGCTTCGAAAGTCAACGTCGCGGAGCTGGTGCACCGAGCTGAAAGCGCTCTCGATCATGCTCCAATCCAGGGTGACGGCAGCGCCATCGTCAGCTTCGACGATCTTCCGATATACTGAGCCGGCCGGTCGCACTCTGCGGCGAGCCGGAAACCGGCCCCGAGAGTCATGGTAAAATGTGTTGGTGAGAGTGGAGCGTACAGGGATCGAACCTGCGACCTCCTGGTTGCAAACCAGGCGCTCTCCCAGCTGAGCTAACGCCCCTCAACGCGAAATATAGACGAACGCGTGGCGCACGGACAACGCGCACTGCTCGCGCGCGTCGCGGGAACTCCGCATCGTAGCGCTCGCTACTCGTGCGCCGGGAGCGGCTCCATCGTGCGCGGGTCGACCGGTACCTGCACCTCATCGCGATAGCTCGACGTCATGAGCAACACGCGCACGCGCGGGAAGGCGTCCATGAACGAGAGATAGCAGAAGCCCCAGATGCCCAACAATCCCGCAGTGACGCCGAGCTCCCAGATCCCGAACGGGACGTTATCGACGACGCCGTAGATCGAGGGATACACTTCGAGGTATCGGTGCATCCAGAGCCCAAGCACGGTCGACGTCGCGAAGAGGACCAAGGTCGGGAGAAAAACCTTCGCAGCGCGTGACAGCAAACCGAAGAACGGAAGGACGAACATCAGGCCCACGGTGATCAGCGTCGGAATGCGCCAGCCCTCGATCAGCCGCAGCCGCATCCAATGAGTCTCTTCACCCAGGTTGCCGTACCAGATCACCAGGTACTGGCCGAAGGTGAGGTAGCCCCAGAACGCGGTGAAGGCGAAACAGAGCTTGCCCAGGTCGTGGAAGTGCTTGTCCTGAATCAGATCGTAGCGCTCGAGGTATCTGCGCCACGCCATGACGATCAGCGTCCAGCTAGCCAGCGCGGTAACCCATGCTCCCATGAAGAACCACCAGCCGTACATCGTGCTCTGGAAGTGCGGGTCGAGAGACATCGACAGATCCCACGATAGCAGAATCCAGCCGAACGCGAACGCGAACCCGAGGAACACCGCGAGCCTGCCCTGGAGAGAATGCGTCGAGTGAAGCTCACGCCTCTCCTCCCCGTATCCTCTTCGCATCCGCTCGCGAAGTCCACGTGCCCACTTCGCGCCCGACTCGGTAAGGATTCCGACATCGAGTCGGACCGATGTGTAGATGTACCAAACGCTGAGAGAAGTGATGATCAGATAGACGAGTATCACCCGCGTGAAGAAAAAGGGCGGGTTCAGCCAGACGCGCTTCTCAGGAATGTCCGGCACGTGGTTCGACCACCAGAAGATGTGGTGGCGCCCCACCAGCAGGATGAGCAGCAGAACGAATGCAACGGGCAGGAACGCTACGTACCCTTCGAGAAATCTTATGATCGGCCTGGACCAGCGCGCTGTCGTGATCCGCTGCACCGCGACGAACATCACACCCGCCGACGAAATCGACGTGAAGTAGAGCCAGTTGACGAGCAGCGCTTGCCAGACTCGATCCGGATCGACGAACAGGCCAATGACGAAGACGATGAGCCCCACGCCCGCCAGCACAAGGGCGATCGTCTTGAGAATCGGCGGCGTGGGACGATCGATTCCGACGAGCACTTCTTCCCTGCTCGGGGCGTGAGCGTCGTGCGTGCTCATCGAATCACCTTCGCGCGTGTGCTGTCAGATTTCGCTTTCACGGAATCGGCGTGTGTGTGGCCGGCCGCGTCGGACGGAGCGGCGCCAGGAAGCCCTTGCTGGGCCGCGGGCTGGTTCGCCGCGCCCGCCGTTCCCTGCTGGCCACCCTTCAACAAAATGCGCGGATTGAAAAACGGAGCCGGCTCCGTCGGTCCCATTCTCGTGGGACCGGGAACCTTGTCGCCCGTCACACCGGGCGGTGCCAGCGGTCCAACCGCCACGGTCTTTCCGCTCACGCCCTGCAGCGCCCTCACGTAATTCACGACGTCCCAGCGGTCCATCTCCTCGATCCTGTTGTACGGTGGCATGAGGCCGCGCCCGTTCCGGATCATCCCGAAGATGTATCCATCAGTGCGGGCCTTCGTGATGTCCATCGTAAGATTGATCCCCGGCATCCCGAACTTCGTCGCGGTACCATCTCCCATCGCGCGCTCACCGTGACAGACGGCGCAGTTGATCTGAAAATATTTCCTGCCGTTGGCGAGTGAAGAATCAGACGCGGGCGTGGGATTCCTGAGTGCAGCCATGGAATCGATGGTCGCGGGGAACGCCCCATACGAGACCTGAAATCCGGCGACCGCCGTTCCCGTCGTTGGAACCGACATCTGCGGATTTCCGCGCGACGGCGTAAGAGTGTCCTTCACCACCTCCCAGGTCCAGATCGATGGCTGGCGCTTGAAGTCGGTGAACCACTCGCACGCGGTGAGCGTGAGCGGAATCGCGAGGACGAGCACGCGCATCGTGGCGATCGGGCCGCGCATCCTCGCGCCAACGCCGGGAGTCCTAGCGCTCAAGCCGCACCTCCACCGCTCCGTGCTCGCGCAGAAGCTCCTCGGTGGTCCTCGCTTTCTCCGGAGAGCATTCAACCCAGACGCCGTAATCGCCGTGACTGAAGCGCGGGTCGTAGCCCACCATCATCGTGAGTCGAGGAATGCGTGAGTTGATGAGGAGCCCCACCACGGTCGAGAGCCCTCCGATGAGCACCATCACTTCGAAGCCGAAGATCGTGTACGGCACCCAGGACGCGATCGGCTTTCCGCCGACCACCAGCGGCCAAAAGTCGGAAGCCCAGATCGCGATCCAGTAGCCGAACGTCACGCCCAGCAAGCCGCCGATCAGCGTATAGCGTCGGACCGAGCTCGGCGGCGCTCCGATCGCCTCCTCCAGCTCGTGGCGTGGCGTCGGAGTGTAGATGCGGATCGTACCGACGCGCTCTTCTTTGAGCGCTTCGATAGCGTTCACGGCGGCGTCCAGCTCGTGGAATGCACCAAGGACACCACGCATCAGGCGAACTCTCCCGGCGTATCCGCCTCGTACTCGAAGTGCCGCCCGGTCGGATCGATCCCGTGCGGGTGCGGCTTTCTGAGCTTCGGCGGAACGATTTCCTTCACTTCCGAGATGGCGATCACCGGCAGCTGCTTGATGAAGAGCAGGAACCACATCGAGAACCAGCCAAAGCTTCCGGCAAGGATTGCGTAGTCCACCCAGGTCGGACGGTAGCTGGTCCACTGCCAAGGCTCGAACTCATGTGACAGCGACGGCACGACGATTACGAACCGCTCGAACCACATGCCGATGTTGATCGTGAACGAGATGATGAAGAGCCAAGCCGGGGTTCTCCGCAGTCTCTGCGAGAACAGTGAGAGCGGAAGCACCATGTTGCAGGTGTACAGGATCGCCGACGCCCACCACCACTGTCCCCAGATGCGATTTGCGAAGAATGCCTTCTCGAACTCGTTGCCGCTGAACCACGCCACGAACCATTCCGTCATGTAGGCGCAGCCGACGACGAGTGAAGTGAACAAGCACAGCTTTGCCGCCGCGTCGAGGTGGTTGATCGTGACATAGTGCCTGAGCCCGAACCACTTCCTGAGCGGAATGATGATCGTGAAGACCATCCCCATTCCGGAGAAGATGGCGCCGGCCACGAAGTAG
>JBGPHO010000222.1:0-4602 GCA_041484425.1 Gemmatimonadaceae bacterium | reverse complement strand
CGACGGTAACGTCTGGCTCACTACGAACGACGGCGGACAGTGGATTGATCTCACGACACGCTTTCCCGGACTGCCGAAGAAGTCGTGGGTGAACCGCGTCGAGCCTTCGCATTTTGACACGGCGACAGTCTATGTGGCGTTCGACAATCACCGCGAGAACGATTTCCATCCGTACCTGTACGTGTCGAACGATTTCGGCAGGACCTTCAAATCAGTCGCGAACAACTTGCCGAGCGGGGGCGCGGATTTTATTCACGTGATTCGCGAGGATCCCGTCAATCGCGATCTCCTCTTCGTCGGAACCGATGTCGGCGCCTACGTGTCGACCGATCGCGGAGCAGGCTGGCAGCGCTTCATGACCGGCTTGCCGACGGTGCCGGTGCACGACCTCAAGATTCATCCGCGCGACCGCGAGCTCATCGCCGCGACCCACGGCCGGTCGATCTGGATCGTGGACATTGCGCCACTCGAGGAGATGAACAATGGCGTGATGGCACGCGCGACCAACTTCTTCACGCCCAAGACGGCGTACGAATACTCGCAGGGCACCACCCAGAATTTCACGGCCAACAAATACTTTCTTGCGCCCAATCCGTCATACGGAGCGGAGCTGGTCTATCGCGTGACGTCGGGCACTGCGAGAGACACGACGAGGATCCTGGTCACGAACATCAGGGGCGATACGGTGCGGACGCTGACGGGGCCGGGAGGCATCGGCCTGCACAGAGCATACTGGGATTTGCGCACGCGGCCGCGGCCACTCGGGCCCGCCGGCTTGCGCGACAGCATCAACGCCGCGCGAGTCCGGCGCCAGCGTGACGATTCTCTGCGCGCCGCGCGCGGAGCGGACACTGCGGAGGCTGGTCGACCTCCGGCCGGCGGCGACACTGCAGCGTTCGTCGCGGCTCGAGACAGCATGAACGCGTTGCGTGCCCGCGGTGACACCGCCGGCTTGCGTGCGTTTCGGGAGCGGTTGCAGTCGCGCGGAGGTCTACCCGGCGGCGGTCGCAGGGGGCAGGGTGGCGTCGGCGGCGGAGCGCCGGGCGAAATAAATCTGCGTCCCGCTGAAGGCCCGATTGGAGGCGCAGCCCCCGGAGGCGGCGGCGAAGGCGGTGGCGGATTCTTCGGCGGTGCCCGCACCGGCAATCTCGTCGACGCCGGCGACTACTGGGTGACCATCAATGCCGGCGGACAGATCATGAGGCAAGTGGTGCACGTCGAGAGGGTCGGCGACATCGTCAACGTCGACTTGGGCCCGGATGAGGACGAGGAAGACGGCGGCGGGGGAGATCCGAACGATCCATAGAGGCTTTATCGATCGAGGAAACCAAGAACTACGCTGCCGCCTTCTCCCCGCTACCCGCCGTTCGCTAAGCGACACTGCAGCGGGACAGTACGCGTTGACTTACGCTAAGGGCAAAGGCGCGCTTTTCCCTTAGGCGCGTTCGAACTATTTCATTGTCGGCAGCGCAAAGCGCCCAGCGTTCGGCGGGAAGCGGGCCGCAGCGTAGTTCTTGTGAGAAGTTGCTAGTCGTAGTCCGCGCTGGTGATGTCGCCCTGAAGCAGCACATGCGTGTGATTGTCGATCAACCCCGGCAGAATCGTCGCTCCACCCAGATCGATGACTTGCGCGCCGGCCGGAATTCGCGGCTCGACCTGCGCTCGGGTGCCAACCGCCCCAATTCGCTCGCCATGAACGACTACGGCGACATCGTTTTGCACGACATCGGAGCGTCCGTCGATCATGTGAGCGGCGCGGATGACGTACGTGCGATTAGTCGGTTGTGTGGGGGTCTGCGCCGCCGCCAGGAGTGGAAGCGCGAACAAGAGTGTCAGTACTCTGGGGGCCATTTGCGAATTCGTGGCAGGTGCTTGTTCGACGTGCGTGCATCGCGACCAGCGCCAGCGACACTTTGTGCGTAGCTAGAGGAGAATAGCGCGCGATGTACACAATTCGCTATTGCAAAATCCCGTTTGTGGCTTAGTGTGGATGTGGCGCATAGTCATCTGTTTCCGGCAATTCTGGTCGATTCTACTACACACGTTCAGGACCTTGAAACTTGACAGCACCCGTTCCGAGTAATTCAGACATCGAGCGGTTTGGCAACTCCGTCGATGTGCCGCGCGAGCCCAATGCGGCGCACTACGAGGGAGCGACGCGCCAGACATCGGACCAGCGGCACGAGGAGTTGATGTCCGCGTTCGAGGAGCTGAGTGTTGCCGAGGAAGAGCTGCGCGCGCAGCAGGAAGCCCTTCTCGAGACGCACAACCTTCTCGAAATCCAGCGCAACCGTTACCACACGCTGTTCGATCTCGCGCCCGATCCGTACGTGGTGACTGACGGTTCGGGGACCATCGAGGAAGCCAACGCCGCCGCCTCCCAACTTCTGGGTTTGGGCGCCAAGCTGTTGGTCGGCAAGGCCCTCGTCACGTTTGTCGACGGGCGCTCCCGGTCAGAATTTCAGACGCAGCTCCACGCGCTGGGAAACGGTGTCCACGTCGAAAAATGGATGATCGAGACGATCGTGCGGGACGGACGGCTCGCCACCGTCGAGGCAACCGTCTCCACTCTCGAAACACGTCCCGACGGAACGAGCTCGCTCTGCTGGCTCCTTCGCGACATGAGCGCGCGACGCGAAACGGAAGAGAGCATGCAGGCACTCAACCGATCGCTGAATGCCCGCGTGGCCCAGCGCACGCGCGAGCTGGAGATGGCCCTCGAAGGCGAGCAAATCGCGCGCAAGGATGCCGAGGCCGCAAATCGCATCAAATCGGAGCTGTTCGCGCGTCTCAGCCATGAGTTCCGCACACCGCTGCACGCCGTGTCAGGCTACCTCGAGATCCTCCAGCAAAACATCCACGGAGGCCTCAATGCTGAACAGCGCAGAGATGTCGGTCGGATTCACCAGGCGCAGGAGCACCTGCTGACCCTCGTGAACATGATTCTCGATTTCGCGAAGCTCGAAGGTGGACCGATCGAGCTTTCCATGGCTGAAATTCCAATCGAGGAGAGCCTCCGCGGCGCTGAGGCGCTGGTCGCGCCTCAATTCGCCAAGAAAGGGGTCAGCTATACGCACAAAAGCGGCGACTATTCGCTCAGCGTGTTCGCGGATCGTGAAAAGGTGCAGCAGATCGTCGTGAATCTTCTGGCTAACGCGGTAAAGTTCACGCCTGCGGGTGGAGCCGTGGAGTTGGATTGGAGAGTGGAAGACGAGAATCTCGTCGTGCGCGTTCGTGACACGGGATCCGGCGTTCCGGAGGACAAGATCGAGCAGATATTCGAGCCGTTCGTGCAGCTGCGCTCGCCCGGCTCCGTTCCGAGCGGCGGCACCGGTCTCGGCCTGCCGATCAGTCGCGACCTGGCCCGCGCTATGGGCGGCGATGTAACGGCCACCAGCACGCTGGGGGTGGGCTCCGTCTTCACGCTCACGCTGCCGCTGCGCAAGCGCTCCGGCGGCCACAAGCTTTCAGGCCCCAACACCGGCCGTTAGCTTTGAGAGTGCGCTCTCCTCTCGCATCCCGGAGCTGACATTGCCGCAATCAACCGCCGCGCTCTACGACCTTGTAGAAAATCCAGCAGTCTTCATCAAACAGGACTGGAAGTCGTACACGCCTGACGACCACGAAGTCTGGGGCATGCTTTACGAGCGCCGGATGAATCAGCTGCGGAAGAACGGCAGCAAGATCTTTCTGAGGGGCGCCGACATTATCGGCCTCAAGCGTGAGACGGTTCCCGATCTCGCGGAAGTGAATCGCCGGCTCGCACCACCCACCGGGTGGGAAGCTGTGCCCGTCTCAGGCTTCATACCCGCCAAAGCGTTCTTCCAATGCCTCTCGCTGCGAAAGTTTCCGACGACGGTGACCATAAGAACCCGGGAGCAGCTCGACTACCTGCCCGAGCCCGACATTTTTCACGATGTCTTCGGACACGTGCCCCTGCATGCTGATCCGGTCTTCGCCGACTTTCTCCAGCATTATGGCCAGGTGGCCGCGGCCGCCGAGAATGATGAGGACATCACGCGGATGGCGCGTCTCTTCTGGTTCACGGTGGAGTTCGGCCTCATCCGCGAAGACGGACAGATAAAAGTCTATGGAAGTGGCTTAATCTCCTCGCACGGCGATGCCGCGAACGCCCTCGGCCCCAAGTGCGAACGCCGCCCGTTCGCGCTGGATGCGGTGTTCAACCAGCACTTCGAGATCGATCACTTCCAGGACGTGCTCTTCGTGACCGAGTCTTTCGATCAACTGTACCAGGCCGTCGAAGAGGCGGGGCGGCGAATAGGTACCATTCGCTAGGTCTGCTAATCAAGGGCGTGGCGTCCCGACGTTCTGAGCCTGACAGCTTTGAGCTTTGGTCAGTTCAAGCTGACGTCTTGTCAGTTGCCCTTGTTCTTTTTCGAGCGAGCATCCCGTCGACCTGCGCGCCGTGGGGAAAGACGACGATCGCGAGGACGAGCCGCAGCAGTGTCAGGAACTAGTCGTCAGTCGTGCGGATGACCTTGCAGAACATGATTGGTCCTCGCTCAGGGTACGTGGTCCATTGACTAGTCAACAGTCTCCGCAACTTTGCAAAAGAGGGCCAGGGGCGTCAAGAGTGTCCTT
>JBGPHO010000221.1:0-4664 GCA_041484425.1 Gemmatimonadaceae bacterium | reverse complement strand
CTTCGAAAGCCTCCCTCACGTATTCCGGGCGCGCGCCCCGCCCCTGTCCGGGCATGTCGTTGCCGAACTTGGTGGCGATGATCACATCCGAGCGGCGCCCTCCGTCGACAAGAAAGCGGCCGATCAGCTCCTCGCTCCTGCCGTTTGCGTACATGTCGGCGGTATCGAAGAAGTTGATCCCCTGGTCGAGCGCCGCTTTCATGACCTCCTCGGAATGCGCCTCGTCGCTGCGCATGCCGAAGTTGTTGCAGCCCACGCCCACGACCGAGACTTCGAGAGAGCCGATCTTTCGCTTGTCCATTCGCGCTCCCCTCTAAACCGCGGCGGCAGTCTCTCCCATCTCGACGCGCGTGGTTTCCTCGTCCGGCCGCTCGCCGAGGAACTCGACCCACTGCTTCTTCAGGTGCGGGTAGTGCTTCGACGCCTCCACCAGATCGATGAAGCACTCGATCGTCGTCTCGAACCACGTCTGGAGCTTGATGTCCGAGATGCGGCCGGAAGATTCGAATGCGTGGTGCGCCTGCGCGAGCGCGAACATGTCTGGGTAAACACGCACGCCGAGGTGCTCGAGCGGCTGGCGGAGGGCCCACAGCCCGATCTTGCCGCCCGTCATCGACGGAGAGGCCGCCATCAGGAATGCCTGCTTGCCATTGAACGGCTGCGGTCTGAATCGCGAAACCCAGTCGATCGTGTTCTTGAGGATGCCGGGCATCGATGCATTGTATTCGGGGGATGCGATCATGAACCCATCCGTCGCGACGAGCTTGTCGTGCAGCGCCTGCGCTCCCGCGGGCAATCCGGCTGATTGCTCTGCATCAAGATCGTAGGGTGGACATTCGAAGTCCCCCATCACGGCCCTCTCGACCGATCCGCCCTTCTCCTCGACGACAGTGGCCGCGAGCGACGCGAGTCTGTCGTTCATCGATCCTTCGCGCAACGATGCGCCGAAGACCAGCAACCGAACCGAGCACCGCTTTTCACTTGCCATTGCAAGCCTCCTCACGTTGTGCACGACACCCAGCCGCGAGCAGACGCCTCTCGTCGGCCACCGATCAAGCAATTCGCGCACCCCCCGCTCGAGTCTCTAGAGCCGATTCCTCGCGGGTAAGCTCTGAGTAACGCCGGCCCCCTCCACGCAAGCCGCTACGTCTCGTGTTACATCCGACTGACACGCCCGTTGCCGGGACGCCGAGTCCGAAAAGAATCCTCCGACTTGCAACCCCACGCCGTCCCAGCAGCGCGAACGGCTCTCTCCCTCAGGCAGCGACTTGCAGAACGCTACGCCGCGCTGGAGCTCGCTTGGCGCATACGCGAGATGTCGCACCGCCCCCTCGTAGCAGAATGGCACGCCGGCAGGTGAAGCCTGATCGCACCTCTTCCTGATACCGGCGTACTGAAAAGCGGACGCCCCGGACGCGTTTCTTCCGAGCCCGACGTAGCAAGCGCGAACGAGATCGGGAGTGCCTGCGGCATCACACACGGCGCTCGCCTTTTTGTAATCCTGCTTCACCGCCGGAAGAATGAGATCGGCCTGTAGCTCGTAGCATTCGCGCTGGTAGCGAGCGGGCGTCGCGTTGCATGGATAGTGGAGATCGTTGGGTTTGAACAGCACGACGTTTGCCGCCGGCATGGAATGCCGATGCATCCCGAACATGCCGCCGCCGAACGCCTGCATGCTGGCACCCATGTTGTGCTCCATGAACACGCCGCTGTAGCAGCTACTCTGGTACCAATCGGCTGTCAACCGGTCGCAATCCCGGAGTGATGCGTTGACGTCGTAGCGGTGGTACATCATGAGGCCGTGGCCAGTGCCGTGGAGGCAGTCGTGCAGACGGAATTGTTCGCGAGTGCCGCGCAGTCCATCACAGGGCGCGACGAGCACGCTCTGGGCTATCGGTATCCCGATCCGCGCGTCGAAATATCGTTGCAGAATTCCGTGATAGCATCCCGACTGGTAGCGATCGTCGCACTGCGACAGCAGGCGCGTCGCGGTCGCGGGTGTGGATCGAACCGCGTATCCGAGTGCGTGCGCGAGTGGATGGCCGAGCAGAACCAGCGAGGGGTCGCTGTGGATGATGCGGTCGAGCGTTCCCATCGCCAGGGCGATATTTCCCGCGGACGAGAGCGATGCGATGCCATCGCCCAGGCAGTTAGAGTACGCGGCGATCGAATGGGTGCGGTGCTGCTTGCAGATCCCGAGCAGTGAGTCCGCGATCGCGCCCGAATCCGCGCGCGGACGGCTCGGTGTGGTCGGGGCGGTGGCGAGCGTATCGCCGGGCATGTCCCGCATTGCGGCATGGTTGTCGTGCTGCGCCTCGCCGCGCTGCGCGCCCATGAGGAGCGCGACCAGCGCCAGCCCCAGTACGGCCGAATTGCATCGGCGCAATGCCGAACGGTATCCGAGCAACGCCGGGGAGCATCCGCGCGGCGCCGCACAGTTTCTGCGCAAAGGCGAGTTCGTGAACAAAGAGCAAGGATCGATCACCACCGGAGTATTGCCGCGCGCCGCATGCGATTCAACTGCCACGATTGCCGCTGGCGTTCTTCGGATTTGTGCGCGCGCGAATGTATAGCGGCCAGCGTATGAGCCGCGGGGCCGCCACGTCTCCCCAGCCCGCCGCCAGCGCCTTCTCTACGTCCGTGACGGGATCGACACCGTGCTCGCCGCATAACGCGCTGTCGACGACCAGGGCGTAGAGCGGGGCGCGCTCCGAGAAGTGGTCCTTGAATCTCACGCGTCCCAGGGCGAGACGCCCGTGAGTTACGGCGACTCGAGGCTCAGGATACGATTCAGCGCGGTCGCGACGTAGACCATGTCTATGCTCTTCAGGAACTCGTGCCAGGGTGGAGGCGCCCGAAATGCCATTCTGCCGGCCGCATCTTCCCAGACAGGAACGACCACGCCGTTCATCTCCACGGAGACCGCGCTCCGTTGAAATGCTTCCTGAATGCGAGCCTGCTCCGCGGGCGATCTCTTCCCGAAAGCGCGGTCCACGGGCACGATGATTATGTCCTGACCATCGTGCTTCAAATGCGCCACTTGAAAGGTGGGCATCGCATCGGTTCGCTTCGAAGCCGGTTTTCCCATGTATCATTGAGACTTCAACGGCTGAGCAAGGGGGTCAATGTCGGTTTTGTTTCTCGAACTGTCGTTTTTCTATCACCTTGAGTTAATGGCATCCACGTGCGACTGACAGCGCTACCTTCCTGTCGATGAGAAAACTCGCCGTCCTTGCGCTCACTTTCCTCACCGGGGGTTGTACCGAGCACGCCCCGGGAACCGGGCCGGCCGACGTTGGGGGCACGCTGATCATCTCTACGACTGCGGACCCCGGGACGCTCTTCCCTCCTCTGGTTATCACCGGCCAGGCGAAGCAGATCACCGAACAGATCTATGACTACCTGGCCGACGTTGGCCCGGATCTGAACACTCGGAACGAAAAGGGATTTCGCCTGGGCCTCTCTGACCGTTGGCGCTGGTCAGGCGATTCGCTGATGTTGGCGTTTCACATCAATCCGCGGGCAAAGTGGCACGACGGAAGGGATGTCACGGCGCGTGACGTTCAATTCACTTTCGCGCTAAACAGGAACCCCGCGCTCGGCGGCAGAATGGACACCGAGCTCGCAAACATCGATTCCGTGACCGTGACCGACTCACTCACGGCCGTGTTCTGGTTTCGCGCGAGATCGCCGACGCAGTTCCTCGACGCCGCGGCGCAGTTGCTCATCCTTCCCGCGCACCAGCTGGAGAAAATTCCAGTCGACTCGCTGCGCGAAGTCGCGCCACCGCCCATCGGGACAGGGCGCTTCCGCCTGCGAAGGTGGGACAAGGGGGCCTCGGTGGAGATCATCGCGGATACCGCGAATTTTCGCGGGCGGGCCAGGCTGGATCGCGTGATCTGGAGTATCGCGCCGGAGTTCTCGACGGCGGTGACGAGGCTGTTCAGCGGAGACGCCGATCTCTTCGATGCGCTTCGCCCAGAGAATCTGCAACAGCTCGCACGTCAAAGGAGCCTCCGGCCGATCACCCTGCCCGGGATGGACTATGCTTTTCTCCGATTCAATCTGCGCGATCCGGCGAACAAGACGCGGCCGCACCCGCTCTTCGGAGATCGCGATCTCCGACGCGCGATCACAATGTCCGTCAACCGCGCGACTCTGGTGCGGAGTGTCCTCGACACCTTTGCGCTAGTGCCCGTCGGCCCTATCGTGCGCGCCTATCCGATTACGGATCCGCGGGGCGGCCAGCTTCCATTCGACTCGACGCGCGCGAGCCGTCTGCTCGATTCGCTCGGATGGGTCCGCCGGGGAGCCGACGGAATGCGAGCGAAAAACGGGAGGGAGCTCGCCTTCGCACTCATCATCCCAACTTCGAGCCTGACGCGGATCAGGATGGGACCGCTGCTCCAGGAGCAGCTGCGCCGGATGGGCATTCGTGTGCAGCTGGAACAGCTCGAAAGCTCTACGGAAGGCGACAGGGAAGCCCGCGGTGCATTCGACGCCGCGCTCGGCGGCTGGACAATGCCGTCGAGCCCGGACGGGATGAGGGAAGTGTGGGGCAGCCAGGGAATCGGCAAGAATGGCGTCAACTATGGGTCGTACAGCAATCCCAGATTCGACGCCTTGCTCGACAGTGCGCTTCGGGCCAACCCCACCCAGGAGCG
>JBGPHO010000220.1:0-4687 GCA_041484425.1 Gemmatimonadaceae bacterium | reverse complement strand
GATGACGGGTTCTACATGGTCCTCTGGAAGACGCAAGATTCCAATCTGGATGTCACCAAGTTCTACCGCATCAAAGTTCTGATAGACGGATCGAGCGTCCCCTTGGGCATTGCCGATGTGGATCCGGTGTCGAGCATGAAGGAATTGAAGAACACGCGCACCGGAGAGGTCATTCCCCTGCTCGACGACAGTTCGCTTCCGATCAAGTTCCGTGTTGAGACAGGCGCGCTCTGCATCGTCGGGGCGCTCTGCAACTCCGTAACGGTTACGAACAACGACCCGAGCGGCTTCCAGATAGTTACGGTGGATGGCGGCGCTGGGGCGATTGCCGGAGCAAAGTTTCCCAACGGCTGGCTACCGCCAGGCGGTCCGCAAAGCGTCGTAGTCACCATCAGCTCGTTCAACACCGGCGTGAGCAATACGGGCACGGGCACGGAGACAATTCCCTGTCACGCCGGTCTCCCGCTCGAGCAGTTCCCAGGGTGTTTCAAATTCACCACGACACCAGCGCTTGCTCCCATTAACGGCGAATCCGGTCCCCAGTTCGCCAAACGGGTCACAGTCGCCGTCTGCTACCTCCTTCAGGGGAGCGGCGATTCACGGGAGAAGTTCGCCGAGATGTATGCGTCCGGCCCGAACGAGCCACCGCACGCGCTCGACGATGCGAGTGACGTTGGAATCCTGGGGCCGAACGCCCGCAGCTGCGCGACCAGCGTCATCGGTCTCAACAACTCGAAGGGAGTGACGGGGCTGGCGAGCGCGGGGTGGCGAAAGCTGAAAGGAGGGCTAGGTCGAGTCTTCGGCGTTGAGACCGCGTACGCGGTTGACCTGGGCCTGGGCGGCTTCGCGGACCAGTTCAGTAATGTCGGTCCGGCGTTGTCAGCGCGAATCGACACCGTGAGTCCCGCACACTTCACTCTCCCGACCGGAGGCACCGTCCAGCCGTTTGCGAGGATCGTGGGAAGCAATCATCACGATAACGAGCATCAGTATAGCACTGGACTCGGCGGCATTACGGTCACGTTTGTGGCATCTGCCAACACGACTCTGAGCCCGCAGGGAACCGAGGGCGGCACAGCAACGCAACTCACGGCGACAACCAGCACCGGCCCGATTGACGGCAGTCCGACAAGCGGGGGCGGATACGCTACGGTGAACTGGACGATTCCCAACACACCAGGCACGTACACACTCACGGCCAACGGACCGGCTACCGGCGGACCGGTTACTTTCACCGCCACGGTGCCGGCAAGTCTCGCAATCAACTTCGAGAACTACCCCACCGGGGCCGGCGTATGCGACGGATCCGGAGCGTGCTCGGTGACAAACGAATTTGCGAGTCGCGGTGTGGTCTTCTCTTTCTCGATTCCAGATGAGACGGCGTCCCTTTGTCGGACCATTCACGGTCCGATCGGCGAGGGATCGAACTACGGTGTGAGTCCACAGAGCACGGACTGCTCAGGCTGGATCAGCGGATTCGTAACGATGTCCTTCGCGGCCCACCCCACGACGGTCGAGTTCACACTGGAGGGCAACGACAGCGGGTCAGAGGGTCCGTTCCCGGTGACGGCGTTCGACCCGAGTGGTGCCCCGCTCACCGTCACGCGGTCCACCGTGGTTACGTACATGGATCAGTTTGAAAACACCTTCAGGCGTGAGACCAGGAGGGTGACCAGCCCCAACGGCATCGCGAGTGTGGTGGTCGATTCAAATGGCGCTGTCCGCATCATTGACAATCTTCTGATTGTACCGTGACATGATTGATTGTACCGTGACATGATAGACCAAGGCGTCCAATCCGGCCCAGGGTTTCCCGGGCCGCACAAGGAGTCAGGGGCATTCTGATGAGATTCGACCGTCGCGCAGGACCGGCGCGGGACAATGTTCTCGATTCTCGAGCGGCACTCGCGTCGGAAATCGCTGAGGCGGTTCGTGCTCAGGTGCATGCGAAACAATCCGCCGGCCACCTCAGCGCCGAGATCGAAAAAAATCTGGCCGAAGAGGCGCGGCGTGCCGAGCTGAAGCTCGCGTATCTGCGAGTGGCGGCCGCGGGCGTGTTCTCAGTGTTCGTGATTGGCCGCCTCCTGATCAGCAAAATCACTGCTGTACCACCGCCCACGATCGGTAGTCTGGCCGCGTCTCTGGTCTGGATGACTTTTGCGGCGGCCGTTCTTGTTCTGCTGCGACGGGACTGGTACAAGTCCTGGTTGCGGCGCGCCTTCCCGATTGCCGACGCAGTACTCCTCGTCGGCGGGTTGGGGCTGAGCCGCATCGGAGTGGATCCATTCTCAGCGCCGCCGGGCCTGGCTACGACGTTCGCGGGCCTGTGCGTCGTGCTCGCGTTCACGGGCGCTTTCCGCCTCACTCGCTCCGCCGTCGAGCTCACTACCGGCTTGGCCGCCGGGTCGCTGCTTGTAGGGGCAGCGTTCGGCTGGGTGCCGGTGCTTGCGGCTGCCGGATCACTCGTGGCAGTGCTCTTGTCCGGAGTGCTTGCACTCGGCGTCACCGACATGGTTCGTCGAGTAGTGATGAACGAAGTCGGGCGCGTCACCCTCGATCGCCTTTATGACGATGCGCAGAAAATCATCGACGCGCGCGAGGAGATTCTTGGGATCGTTGCGCACGACCTGCGCAATCCGCTCAACACGATCGCCATGGCGACGTCGCTCCTCATCGAGGAGCCGGGGCCGGAGACCGCGCGGATCAGTCAGCTGCGCATCATCAAGAGATCGGGCGAGCGCATGAATCACCTTATCCGCGATCTGCTCAGCGTCACCACCATCGAAGCGGGCCGGCTGTCTATCGTCCCGCGAAAGGTGACGGTGCACGATCTCTTTCACGAAGCGTCGGACATGCTCGAGCCGATCGCGCGCGAGAAATCGATCACCTTCTCCGTCATGGCGGCCGACGATCTTCCGGCGGTGCGCGCCGACCCGGCACGGGTGCTTCAGGTTCTTTCCAACCTCGTTGGAAACGCGATCAAGTTCACTCCCCCGGGTGGCACGATCACGCTTTCCGCCGCTCGAACCGATGGTCCGGTGCAGTGCTCGGTCGCGGACACGGGACCCGGAATACCGGCAGCCCAGATCCCGCGGTTGTTCGGGAAGTTCTGGCAGGCAAAGCGCGGCGATGGCCTCGGAGTGGGACTTGGACTCGCCATCGCGCGCGGCATCGTCGAGGCGCACGGCGGGACGATCGACGTCCGGAGCGAAGTCGGGCACGGCAGCGTGTTCTCCTTCGCGCTCCCGGTGTGGGGCGAGGAAGCTTCGCGAGGAGGGATCGCGCACCGCACGACTTCGCAGGGAACAGCATCCCACCCCGTCTCATCGTCCGGCATTCGGGCGCTACTGCACCACGAGAATACCGAGGCAGGGGGCTGAAGGCCGCATAGTCCGTGACTCGGGCGCGACGGCGCGCCGATGCATCGAATCGCTGGCACGAGTGCAACAGGTTCCCCAACGCCGGAGCGGGCGCGTTTTGCTAAGTGATTAAATGGCAACGCGTTACGGTTCCAGCCTGCTCGGCCCGCGGAATGCCAATAGACCTGCACGCGGCGGATGCCCGCTCAACAAGAAGCCACGCTTCGGCGCGGTAGCCAATGCCAAAAAAGGTGGGTCCTCCTCTCAAGGCCCACCTTTTTTCTGCCCGCCACCCAGGTATTGCTTGTGTCCGGATCTGGACATATATTTATTAGTGTCCATTTCTGGAATCAACCATGCGGGCTAACGCCGTACGAAAACCACCCCGCGCCGCTCCGGTCAGTGAAAACGCTCAGGCCGGGGCCGGCCTCCGCACCTTCGCGCGCATCGCCGGCCAGTGGAAGCTGCCGGCTGCCGATGCCATGGCGCTTCTGGGTGTGGAATCGCGCTCGACGTACTACGAGCTGCTGAAGCGCGCCCGCGGCAGCAGGGAAGTCAAAGGGCTGAGCAGGGATCAGCTCGACCGGCTTTCGTACCTCCTCGGAATCTACGAAGCCACCAGGGTTCTCTTTCCGCACAGCGAGGAGACGCGCGACGGCTGGGTGTCCCGCCCCAATACGGCGCCAATGTTCGGCGGCAATTCCCCCCTCGACATGATGCGCTCGGGCATGATCGGGCTCTATCAGACCTTCGCCCACCTCGCGGCCGCACGAGGCTGGTGATCGTCTGTCATCCACGGAGAAACCCCACCTCGCCCCGAAGCGGCTGGCGTGGAAGCGAACCGTAAAGCTCGTAGCGACCGTCTTCCCGCCGATCGATCTGTTCGAGGACGTCGCGGACGCGAAGGATCTGGATGCACTCCTCGCCCTTCGCGCGCGGACAGATCCGCTGGTGAGCGGCAGGATCGGACCCGCCCTCCAGATTCCGCCTGAGGATCGCGTCTACGGCCCCGGCGCCGGCTATGTCATGGCGCCGTTCGCTTACCCGTCTCCGGACGGCACCCGCTTCGGACCGCCCGCGCTTCGCGCTCCATCGTTCGGCGTTTATTACGCGGCGAGGGATGAAGCGACGGCGATCGCCGAGGTGAAGCACCATCGCGTTGCGTTTCTGGAAGCGACTCGGGCGCCCGCGCAGGACCTCGACTTCGAGGTGCTCAACGCTCCGGTCCGCGGCGCGCACTTCTACGACCTGAGAGATCGGCAGCGCGAATTCAAAGCAGTGTACTCTCCCACCGATTACTCCAGCTCGCAGAAACTCGGCGCCGATCT
>JBGPHO010000219.1:0-4707 GCA_041484425.1 Gemmatimonadaceae bacterium | reverse complement strand
TGTCGGCGCCAAGCTCGCCCGGCGTTGCGAAGTACAGGTCGCGTATGCCATCGGAGTCGCTGACCCGGTCTCTGTCAATGTCGACACGTTCGGCACCAACACCGTCCCCGAGACGGCCATTCTGAAAGCGATCCTCAAAGTTTTCGATCTCACGCCGAAGGGAATCATCAACGCCCTCGATCTGCGAAAGCCCATCTATAGTCCGACATCGTCGTACGGACACTTTGGCCGCACTCCCAAGAAGAACGGAAAGGGCATGCTCTTCACGTGGGAGCGCCTGGACCGGGTGTCGGAGCTCAGGAAGGCCGCCGAAGGAAAGTAGGTAGCATTCAGAGGCCAATGGTGTATGAAAGCTGGCCGCCCATGGTGGCCAGCTTTTCCACTCTCCGGCCACAACGTTAATTTGATTTAATGCAACTCGTCGAAGTCGAGGTGATGCGCCTTGGTCTGGACCGCTCGACCAACTCCTACGTTGTGATCCTGCAGGAGAAGGGCGGAGCGCGGCTGCTTCCGATCTGGATCGGACAGCCGGAGGCGGAATCGATCGTGATCGAGATGAACAAGCTCAAGCGCGAGCGGCCACTCACCCACGACCTCTGCAAGAATCTCATCATCGGCATGGGCGGCACTCTGCGACGCGTCAACATTACCAAAGTCGAGAACCGCACCTTTTACGCTGAGCTGCATATCGCGCGCACCGCGGGCGCCGTGCACATCGATGCGCGTCCTTCCGACAGCATTGCGATCGCGCTCAGATTCGAAGCGCCGATCTTCGCGCAGGAAAATCTCCTCACGGCGCTTTTGCTCGAGGAAGGGCAGACTCCTCCGGAAACGCTGGCAGAGCCATCGGACGAGATGTCGGCCGAACAGCTGAAGGAATACCTCGAGAACCTGCGTCCCGAAGATTTTGGGAAGTTCAATATGTAAGCTGGCGGTCCTGCTCCTTCTGCAGGCCGCTCTCCCATCGGTGCCGCAACAGGTTTCAGGCCGCATCGTGCGCCCCGGACGCGACGGCATGGACCCGGTGAGCGGCGCATGGGTAGTGCTGCACCGCGTTGGGCCGGACAGCGCAGGCCCTCTCGACTCGGTTCGAGCCGATCCCAGGGGACGCTACTCATTCCGCTACCTGCGCACCGGCAGCAACGACGCGATCTACTTTGTCTCGGCGTCGCACGACGGGATTGCGTATTTCACTCCGCCCCTCGCGGAGGGAAAGGTGAGTGGCGACGATGGCGAAATAACGGTTTTCGACACCACTTCCGGCCGCGTGCCGATGAGCCTCCGCGGACATCACGTGGTCGTATCGGCCGCCGACGCAAACGCGCGCAGATCCATCGTCGAGGTGTATGATCTCTCCAACGACAGCAGCGTCACGCGAGTTGCGGCGGGCGAAAACCCGGCCGATGCCACGTGGCAGACTCACGTCGCGGGTGGAATCAGTGATTTCAAGGTGAGCCAGGGCGATATCTCCGCCGCCGCCGTCTCCTACGCGAGCGGAGTCGTCAGCGTCTTCGCGCCACTGGCACCGGGAATCAAGCAGCTGTCGTTCTCCTATTCGCTCCCCGCGAAGTCGTTTCCGCTCAAGTTGCCGGTCGAGAGAGAAACCGGGATTTACGAGATATTGATCGAGGAAAAAGCCGGCAGTGTAACGGGACCCAAGTTGAGGGAAATGGACCCGGTTACAGTCGACGAGCGAAATTTCCGCCGTTTTCTCGGGTCGGACATGCCCGAAAACTCCGTGGCGGTGATAGATCTTCCTGCTCCTCCGCCGACGAGCTCGATCGACTCTCGCTATCTCGTGGCGATTACACTCGTGATCGGTGGCACGATGGTCCTGGCGCTTGCGCAGGCGCTCAAACGTCGATAGCTTCGCCAAATAATTGATCGCGGACGGGAGCCACGGAAACCGGTTCGATGCCGGTGCGGCCCCGCCACTGTAACGGGCACCAACGCAGACTCGTAAACGCCACTGACTGCAGGAGCAGTCGGGAAGGTGAGTCCCGCGGCCCGGAGCCAGGAGACGACTCTCGTCCGCGCCACACTTTCGCAGAACCTCGGGGGAGGTCCTGGTGGCGGTCAGGCGTCTTTGACGCGTGCTCGTTGCGGGCATTCCTCTGGGAGGAGTGTCCGTTTTGCTTTTTCGGTCGCGATCATTTCTGTGCTTTTTCTTCGCCTCTCTCGCGCTCGCCGCGTGTGAGAAGTCGAGCCGCGATACCAACGCCATGCGCGACGACTTCGGGGATCCGGTTCGGATTGAGACCGCTCCGACGCGCATCGTTTCGCTCAACCCAGCCACCACAGAAATACTTTTTACTCTGGGCGCGGGCTCACGTCTCATTGGGCGCACGAAGTACGACCTCTGGCCCGATTCCGCCAAGCTGATCCCTGCTCTTGGAGACGGGATTCGTCCCAACGTCGAAGTCGTCCTCGGCACGCACCCCGATCTCGTCATCCTCTACGCGAGTCAGGACAACAGGCCGGCGGCCGAGCGGCTTCGGTCCGCGGGAGTTAGCACGTTGTCGCTCAAGGTTGATCACATCGCGGACTTCCGCCGCACCGTCTCGCTCCTGGGCGCAATTCTGCACGACTCCGCACGCGCCAGGACAGTCGTCGACTCTGTCCAGGGCACACTCGACCGCGTGCAAGCCGCAACGAAAGGGAGCTCCCGCCCAACGGTGTTCTGGCACATCTGGGACGCTCCGCTCATCACCATCGGCGCCGGGAGTTTTATGAGCGAGCTCGTCGATATCGCCGGAGCCAGAAACGTCTACGCCGACATCAAGGGCCCGTCGGCGGAGATCTCGCTCGAAGACGTCGCTCGACGCGATCCTGATTTCATACTCGCAGGTCCGATCGGGGCAAAGCAGATCCAGTCCGATCAGCGGTGGCGCATCGTCCGCGCTGCTCGAGACAGGAAAATCTTCGTCGTCGACACGCTGCTGGTGGCGCGACCATCGGTGCGGCTGGGAGAGGCCGCCGTTTCGCTCGCGAATCTTTTTCATCCTGGCACCGTGCGGTGACGCGATTTCGAAGCTGGTACTGGCTGATGCTCATCGTCGCGCTGGTCGCGATTGCGATGGTCGCCGTCGCGCGGGGTGCCGTGTCGGTGTCGCTCACCGGTGTGATCGACGCGCTGCGCGGGCACGGGGATCCTACCGCCATCGCCATCGTGCGCGACTTGAGACTGCCGCGCGTCGTACTCGGTGCGCTGGTCGGCGCCGGTCTGGGCGCGAGCGGCGCCGCGCTCCAGGGCGCTCTCCGCAACCCGCTGGCTGAGCCGTACCTGCTCGGCGTCTCCGGCGGGGCCGCCGTCGGCGCCGTCATCGCGTTCGCACTGGGCGTCTCGAGCGACGCGATGATCACGCTCGCGGCGTTCGCCGGTGGAATTGGCGCTGTTTTCGTCGCTCTCGCCGTCGCGCGGGTCGGCGGAAGAAGCACGCGAGCCGACGTGCGGACGTTGCTGATCGCTGGCGTGATCGTCGGCGCGTTCGCGAATGCAGCGATCATGGTGGCGCTCGCGCGCGCCGAGCCCAATACGGTGCGCGGCGCGCTCTGGTGGATGATGGGCTCGGCGGCAGACGCGACATGGCGGCGTGTGGCGTGGCTCGCCGCGAGCATACTCCTCGCCGGAGGAGCGCTCGTCTACTGGGCGCGAGAGATCGACGTTTTGTCACTCGGCGAGGACACGGCGGCTTCGCTCGGCGTCGACGCGGAGCGATCGGGACGACGGGCTTTCCTCCTGGCGGCGCTGCTGGCTGCCGCGACGGTGTCCGCCGCCGGACTCATCGGCTTCGTCGGGCTCGTCGTCCCGCACATCGCGAGGCGAATGGGGCTGCGCGCTCACCGCCCACTCGTCATCGCGGCGGGGCTGATCGGCGCCACGCTTGTCGTCGCCGCGGATCTGGCGGCACGCACCGTCGCGGCCCCGACCGAGCTTCCACTCGGCGCCATCACGGCCCTGCTCGGCGTCCCGTTCTTTCTCGTGCAGCTCCGGCGGACATCGTGATCGAGCTGACGGACCTGGTCGTCTCGTATCCCGGTGCCCGACTGAACGCAGTCGATGGTGTCAGCTTCGTGAGTGCCCGCGGCAGGCTCACCGCGCTCGCCGGGCCGAATGGGTCCGGCAAGAGCTCGATCGTGAAGGCACTGCTGCGGCGCGCGGACATCCCGCGTGGATCAGCCGCGATCGACGGCCGTGATGTGCGGTCACTCTCGTACGCCGAGCTGGCGCTGAGCGTCGCGGTCGTTCCACAGCGGGAAGAGGCCGCATTCCCTGTACAGGTGCGCGAGTACGTCTTTCTCGGACGTTATCCGCACCTCGGGCTCTGGCGCGCGCCGTCGAAAGAGGACGAGCTCGCGGTGGACGAAGCTCTGTCGCAAGCCGGCGTCGAGGATCTCGCCGGCCGCGACACCGACGCGCTTTCCGGCGGCGAGTGGCAGCGCGTCCGCATTGCCAGGGCGCTGGCGCAGAAGTGTCCCGCTCTCGTCCTCGACGAGCCGACGACATTCCTCGACGTCGCACACGAGATGGCGATCTTCGAGCTGATGTCTTCGCTCTCGCGCTCGGGCCTGGCGGTGCTCCTGGTGAGCCACCAGCTGAATCTCGTTGCACGATTCGCCGACACGATCGTGCTCCTGGACCGCGGAAAGGTGGCGACGAGCGGCACGCCGACCGAGGTCATGCGAGCCGATCGCCTCGAGTCGATC
>JBGPHO010000218.1:0-4717 GCA_041484425.1 Gemmatimonadaceae bacterium | reverse complement strand
CCCCATCGCGATCCAGTGCGTGGGTGTTTCCGCGCGCGGCCACGCGAGGTGAAAATCCTTCCTCACCGTCACTTTGAACCGGCCGCGGAGAGAGGTCTCGAGAGCGGTGATGTCGACCTCGCCATTCCCCTGGCCGGCGTGACCGTCCCCGATCTCGAGCAACGCGCCGGGGGTATGCACCGGAATGTAGAGTGTGGTGCCCGCTACCAGCTCCTTGTTGTCGAGATTGCCGGCGTGGATGTCGGGAGGCGCGCTGCTCACTCGTCCGCGCGATGCCGGCGGAGCGACTCCGATACTCCCGAAGAAGGGATGCAGCGGGATGTCGATACCCGGCGCGAAGTGCGCGACGAGCCGCGTCGTGTCGAGCGGAACGATCCGCATCTTCGAGTACGCAAAATCTTCCGGCAGGAACCCGCGATTCACGCCAAAGGCGTTGTACGCGTAAGGAATCGCGAGATCGATTTTCTGGATCTGAATCTCGAGGACATCCCCGGAATCGGCGCCGTCGACATAGATGGGACCGGTAAGTATGTGTCCGCCCGGCCCTTTGTTGGTAACGGTTGTCGTGATGTCCCGCAGCGAGCGCTCGACATCCCCAGGCTTGACGCCGGCCGCCTCGAGCCGCTCCGGGGTTGATGTGATGAGAGTCCCGACCACGATCACGTCACCGGAGCTGATATGCAGCACCGGCGCGGCAGCTGCGTCGTAGTAGCCCCACGCGACAGTCGTTGGTGTGGGCATCAGCGTACGCGTTGCTGCTGCTTGCGCGCCAACGCTCATGAGCGGCGCAAGGCACAGACCGACCATCAGACCCATCGTCGCGGTGTGCCTCGCCGCCGCCTCCGTGAGTCTCATCGGACTCGACTCCCGCGGTGGTCCGTAATGCGTCACCCGATGTAGCGATTCAGAATCGGGGCATACGCGTCAATGCGCCGGTCCCGCAGGAACGGCCAATTGCGGCGCGTGCTCTCGATGAGCGCCCTGTCGCACTTCGCGATCAGTAACGCCGGCTCCGTCCCCGCCTCGACGAGAAGCCGGCCGAACGGATCGCAGATGAATGAGTGTCCGAAGAACTCGATGCCGTCGGTGCCGGGCTCGTCCTCGTGCCCGACACGATTCGGCGCCGCGACGTACACTCCATTCGCGATCGCGTGCGCGCGCTGGGCCGTGCGCCACGCCTCTACCTGCGCTGCGCCGTGCTCGGTCTTCTCCGATGGATGCCAGCCGATCGCCGTCGGATAGAAAAGGATTTCAGCGCCGAGCAGGCTCGTTATGCGCGCGGCCTCGGGGTACCACTGGTCCCAGCAGATCAGGACGCCGATGTCGGCGTAGCGGGTTTTCCAGACGCGGAATCCGCTCGCGCCCTTGTGATCGCCGTCGTCCGTGATGTGCGAGTCGCCCGGCGTGAAGTAGAACTTCTCGTTGAAGAGCGGATCGTCCGGGATGTGCATCTTGCGATACGCGCCGAGGACCGAGCCGTCGGCGTCGATCACGGCGGCGGAGTTGCGATAGACGCCCGCTGCCTGCCGCTCGAAGATGGGAACGATGATGACCATCTCCAGCTCCGCGGCCAGCTTCTGCATGCGCTCGATCGTCGGGCCGTCGATTGGCTCGGCCAGATCGAAGCGCTCGTGCTTCTGCGCTTTGCAGAAGTAGGGCGCGTTGAACAGCTCCTGGAGGCAGACGATCTGCGCGCCCTTCTCGTCCGCTTCGCGAATGCGGGCCTCGGCGCGGTGGACGTTTTTTCTGACGTCGTCAGTGACCGATTCCTGGATGATTCCGATGGTGAACGAAGGCGCTGTTGCCATGGGTGGAAGGTTAACCTTTTGCGCCCGCGCGGGAAATGCCCGGGCGATTGCGTTAGCTTATTGCATTCCGACCAGTCGAGACATGCAGTCAGACGAGACCGCACCTCTGACCACACCTCCGAAATCGACGCGCTCCGCAGAGCGTCGTATTCGTCGGAGCGCCGGCATCAGCACCGCGTTCCGGGCGATCAAGGCGCAGCACTCCGCCAATCGCTCGACGATGGAAGTGCTTGCGGACCGGATGATCGGTTTCGCGAGCTCGACGCCGTTTCTCCTGATTCACGCGATCATCTTCATCGCGTGGATCTACTGGAACCTGCCGTTCACGGGCATGTCGAAGTTCGATCCGTACCCGTTCGGCATGCTCACGACGATCGTGTCGCTGGAGGCGATTTTCCTTTCGATCTTCGTGCTGATGACGCAGAGCAGAGAGTCGCGGATCGGAGAGCTGCGCGAGGAGCTGACGCTGCAGGTAAATCTCCGGATGGAGGAGGAGATTACGAAGACGCTGCACCTCGTTGCCGGACTCTACTCGCGCCTGAACTTGGCGTTGGCGGAAGATCCGGAGCTGCGGGCGATGCTGGAGCCGCTCGATCCCCAGAAGATGGAGGCTGACCTCACCGACCAGATCAACGCGGCGATGCCTGAGTTCAAACTCCGGAAGCGGAGGGAGCCTCCTAAGTCTGTTGCCTAGTCTGGGCACGCCTAGTCGCGACTGGCATCTTCAATACCGAAGCAGGGGGCCGTTAGCACTGCAGCTAAATCGCCCGAAGCTCCCATACTGGCAATAAGGATTCGCGGCGTCTAAGATCGCGCCCTCGTCGAGATCTCGAGAACAGCGCGATCTCCGACTGAACACGTCCATAGCGCGAGTATGTAAGCTCCGAGCGAATGGGCTGCGAAGCTTGCAGCCCCCTGCTTCGGTTCTGTGGATGCCTAAGCCCTAGCCACGATCCTTCCCAACAAGCTGCCGAAGCACGTAGGGCAGTATCCCCCCATGCTTGTAGTAGCTCATCTCTTCGGGGGTATCGATCCTTGAGACCGCCGTAAACCTCTTCTCGGACCCGTCCGCCGCTCGGGCGCGCACAGTCAGAAGCGCGCGCGGCCTCAGATCAACCGACATTCCGTCGATATGGTACGTCTCGAATCCCGTGAGCCCGTGAGTCTGTCGCGTCTCCCCGTTCACGAACTCGAGCGGTAGCACTCCCATCCCCACAAGGTTCGAGCGGTGGATTCTCTCGAACGACTCGGCGATCACGGCGCGGACACCGAGCAGCAGCGTTCCCTTTGCCGCCCAGTCGCGCGACGAGCCAGTGCCGTACTCCTTGCCGGCTATGATGACGAGCCGGGTCCCGGCGTTCTGGTATTCCATGGCGGCATCATAAATCGAAACTGGCTTCTCGCCCGGGGCGCGGGTCGTCCAGCCGCCCTCGGTTCCGGGCGCGAGCTCGTTGCGGAGACGGATGTTGGCGAACGTGCCACGCATCATCACTTCGTGATTTCCCCTGCGCGCGCCGTACGAATTGAAGTCGACTGTCTTGACGCCGTGCTCGATCAGCCACTTGCCGGCAGGACTCGAAGCGGGAATCGAGCCCGCGGGCGAGATGTGATCGGTCGTAATCGAATCGCCGAACATTCCCAGCACCCGCGCGCCGCTGATCGGCCGAATGCCGGGCGGCGTGAGCGTCATTCCATCGAAGAAGGGCGGATTTTTCACGTACGTCGAGTCAGGATCCCACGCGTATAGATCGCCCTCCGGCACCGGCAGGCTCCTCCAGTTGTCGTCACCGTGGAACACGTTCGAGTACTGCGCCTTGAACATCTCGGCTTTCACCGAGCGTAAAATCTCCTCCTCGACTTCCTTGGGCGCGGGCCAGATGTCGCGCAGGAAAACAGGACCACTCTTGCCGACGCCGATTGGCTCGGTGGCGAAGTCGATGTCCATCCTTCCGGCGAGCGCGTATGCGACGACCAGCGGTGGCGACGCCAGATAATTGAATCGCGTGAGCGGATTGATCCGCCCCTCGAAGTTGCGGTTGCCCGAGAGCACTGCCGCGACGACGAGCTTGTTGGCCTCGACCGCGTCCGCGACCGGCTGGGGCAGGGGGCCGGAGTTTCCGATGCACGTCGTGCATCCGAATCCGACGACGTTGAATCTGAGCTGCTCGAGCGCGCCCATCACTCCGGCTTTCCTGAAGTAGTCCGTGACGACCTTGGAGCCTGGCGCGAGACTGGTCTTCACCCAGGGCTTGGACGCCAGACCTTTCGCGACCGCGTTCCTCGCCAGCAATCCCGCCGCAAGCATCACGCTTGGATTCGACGTGTTGGTGCAGCTCGTGATCGCGGCGATCACGACCGAGCCATGGCGAATCGAGAACTTCTCACCGTTCATCTCGACCGGCACGCTCGAATCCTCTGCGGCTTGCTCGTACGGATCCGTCGCGACGACAGACGGCGAGAGCTGCGGCGACGCCGAGACCGACATCGCCTGTTTTGCAACCGCAACGGCCGCGACAGTTCCTGTGCGCTCGAGATCCGCGGCCAGCGCCTCCTTGAACATCTTCTTCGAGAGCTTGAGCGGCACTCTGTCCTGCGGGCGCTTGGGGCCCGCGAGACTCGGCTCCACGGTATGGAGGTCGAGCTCAATCGTATCGCTGAAGAGCGGATCGGGAGTGTTGTCGGTGCGGAAGATTCCCTGCGCCTTGCAGTAGGCTTCGACGAGCTGCACCTGCGCCTCTTCGCGCCCCGTGAATCTCAGATACTTGATCGTCTCGGCGTCGATCGGAAAGAATCCCATCGTCGCGCCGTATTCGGGCGCCATGTTGCCGATGGTGGCACGATCGGCCAGCGAGAGATTCGACAAACCGACTCCGTAGAACTCAACGAACTTCCCGACGACCTTTTTCTTG
>JBGPHO010000217.1:0-4720 GCA_041484425.1 Gemmatimonadaceae bacterium | reverse complement strand
GTTTCTATCTTCGGAGTCGAGATCGCCGGAGTGGTGGAACTGGTAGACGCGCTGGCTTCAGGAGCCAGTGAGCGCAAGCTCGTGGGGGTTCGAGTCCCCCCTTCGGCACATAAAAAAGAACGGCGCGTCTGCTCAGTCAGGCGCGCCGTTTCCGCATCCGGCCTGGAAATCTAGACCGTCTCTAGAATCGGTAGACCGGCTCTCTCCGGTCCGCTTCTCTCCGCGCTCGACAATCCCACGCGCTCGCGCACCGTCGGCTCGTCGTGCAGGAGGTCGGCGAGACTCACACCCTGCAGCACGTCGTCGATTCGGTGCTGCAACATCACCCACACCGGCCTGATGCTGCAGTTGTGCGACGCGGAGCAGCGCTCCTCTTCCACCGGATGACTCACGCAGTGGAGATCGAACGTCTCGAGCTCCGACGCGTGGATAACGTCCCTGATCGAAATCTCGGCCGGCGGCCGCGCCAAAACGTATCCGCCCCTCGCGCCCCGGGTGCTGGCGATGACGCCGGCGCGGCGCAGTCTCAGGAGAATCTGTTCGACGTAGTCCGCCGGAAGGCGCTCCTGCCGTGCGATCTCCCGCCCGTTCACCGGTCCGAGATCGGTGCGCTTGGCGAGGTTGAGGGCGCAAATCACGCCGTACTCTGCCCAGGTCGTTATTCGCATACACTCAGGATAGGGTTTTCGGCCGGTTAGGACAAGGGGACGAGACCGCCCCAGCAGGCGGAGGCCCGGTCGTGACAGTAAGTCCAACTGAATAGGGCGGGAGGTCCCAGTGGCAGAGCTGCCAGTTGATTAGTCACTACGCCCCGACCTACCGCGGTGGGGTGAACGCCACTGCTTGTGCCTAGCACGCCAGTAATAAGGTCAGGGCGTCGTGAACTAAATCGCTCGCAACTTACCTACTGGGACCTCCCGCCTAATCAGTTGCAATTGCCCGATTCGCGGTATTATTGCCTAACCTGCCGAAACTCCTCCGTGCTTCCCGCCGGGAACCCCGATCTCCGTCATCTTGCGAAGATCGAGGACCTCGTCGATCTCCTTGTCGGGCAGCACCTTCTCCCGCTTTACCAAGTCTCGAATGAGCACGTTCTCCTTCACCGACTGCTTGCTGATCTCGGCCGCGCGCGCGTAGCCGATCTGCGGCGCCAACGCCGTCGCCAGCGCGGCCGAGCGCTCGAGCCAGTACCTGCATTGCTCGTCGTTGGCCTCGATCCCCTTCACCGTCCTCTCCGCGAACACGCGCGCCGAATTCCGCAGGATCATCATCGAGAAAAGAACGTTATGCGCGATCACCGGCATCATGACGTTCAGCTCGAGCTGGCCGTGCTCGGAGGCGATGCTCACGCATGCGTCGTTGCCGACCACCTGGAAGCAGACCTGGTTCACCATCTCGGGGATCGATGGATTGACCTTGCCGGGCATTATGGATGAGCCGGGCTGAACCGCCGGCAGGCGGATCTCGTCGAGTCCCGTGCGCGGTCCGCTCGCGAGCAGGCGCAGGTCGCTCGCGATCTTGCTGAGGTCGAGCGCCAGGACTCTCAACTGCGAGCTGAACCCCGCGACGTCGCCCATGCTCTGCATCAGCTGGATGCGGTCCTTCCCTTCGCGCAGCTCCACCTTCGCGGATTCGCGAAGGTGCTTGACCATGAGCTTCGGGTACTCGGGCTCGACGTTCACTCCTGTCCCGACGGCGCTGCCACCGATTCCCAGGTCGCGCAGATAGTCGGCGGCTTCGATTACGCGCTTGAGGCCGCGGCGCAACGACCCGGCGTACGCGTCGAGCTCCTGTCCGAGCCTGATCGGCATCGCGTCCTGGAGGTGCGTGCGGCCGGTCTTCAGCACGTCGTCGAACTGCTTCCCCTTCTTCTCGAATTCCTTCGCGAGTCCTTCGAACGCTTTCTCCAGCCCGCCGAGCTCGCTCAGGCAGGCGAGACGGATGGCGGTGGGGATCACGTCGTTCGTCGACTGCGCCATGTTGACGTGATCGTTCGGATGAACCGGCGAGTACGCGCCGCGCTTCGCGGCGAGGATCTCGTTGGCCCGGTTCGCCAGCACTTCGTTGACGTTCATGTTGTGCGAAGTGCCCGCGCCCGCCTGATAAACATCGACGACGAAATGCTCGCGGTGCTTGCCGGCGAGAATCTCGTCGGCCGCCTTCACGATCGCGTCCGCGATCTTCGCGTCGAGCCGCCCCGTTTCCCTGTGCGTCAGCGCCGCCGCGCGCTTGATCCGCACTGTCGCGTCGATGAAGGCAGGCAGCGGCCTCAGGCCACTGATTGGAAAGTTCTGCACCGCGCGCAGCGTCTGCACGCCGTAGAGCGCGTCGTTGGGAACCTCGAGAGTGCCCATCGGATCCTTCTCGGTGCGAGTGTTTTCGCTCATGGTCGTTGGCGGTGAAGATCCAAGTTAGCGTCCCACAATGCGCGCCGTGCCGTTCAGAAACGGGTTCGACAACCTCTCCTGCCCGATCGTCGTTTCCATGCCATGGCCGGGATAGACCACCGTCTCTGGCGGCAGCGCCGATATTTTTTCGAGTGATGCGGCCAGTTGCGGCGGATTCGAGAACGGTAGATCGGTTCTGCCGATGGATCCGGCAAACAGGCAGTCGCCAACGAGCGCGATTCCGTTTCCGTGGATGACGACGTGACCGGGAGCGTGCCCGGGCGCGTGCAACACCGTCATCTCGGCATCCCCGACCTTGATCTGCTGGCCATCCGCGAATTCGTGGTCGGGGGCCGGGGGCTCTTCGAAGGGAAGGCCATATACCTCCGCCTGCCGCCCGGCGGCTTCGTACAGCCGGCGGTCGAGCGGATGCAGGTAGATCGGCACATCCCATTTGCGCTTCACAAACGCGATCGCGCCGACATGATCCACGTGGGCGTGCGTAATCCAGATCGCTTCGAGCATCGCCCCGGAACGGTCGATTTCCTCCACGAGCCGCTCACCCTCGCTTCCCGGATCGACGATCACGGCCCGGTTCGAACGTTCGTCCACCACCAAGTATGAATTCTCCTGAAACGCTCCGACGGTGATGGTCTTGACGTACACAGCTACTTCCTGGCTTTGCCGCGAAACTGCGTCCAGACGACCAGTGTGAGACAGCCCCGATCGAATTTCCGGAACTGGATCGGCACCTCTCCCGCCTGATAAACCTCCAGGCCGATCACATCGTCGGGATTCACGAACATGTCGAGATCGCCGGGCTGCAGGTCGCGCCATTCGAACCCGTCGATGTACACTCGAGTGCACGGCGGAGGCGCCGAGTACATGCTCGTGATTCCGCCCCGGCCTCGAACCACCGTGCCGCCGCGCTGGTACGTCACCGTCACGCTGGGCAGTCCCTTCATCATGTCGGTAATGTTATTCGGCTTCCGCTTGTCGATGTCGTCCCGAGTGAAGAAATGCCCGCCGCCCGCGCGCTTGCGCGCGCTGAAGCCCGATTTGTCCAGAGCAAGATCGCGGCGCGCCGTAATGAGCACGGGGTCGAGCACGTTCAGCTTATCACCGACTGTGAGAGTGACATCGACCGGCCCTCGCGACGTCACGTTGATCGGCTCCGCGGCGGTCGCGAAACTGAGACTTCTCGCCACCACCACCTGCGTGCCCGTGATGACTCCCGAGAGGTAGAACGCGCCGTCGGCCCGCGTCGTCGTGGACACCGCCGAGACAGGAATCTCCACCCTTCCGCCCGACACGGGCTTGCGCGCGAGCGACACCACGTGTCCCGTCACGATTCCGGTAGCGCGCGCGCCCGGCTTGTCCGGAATCGACATGCTCTGAAACGCAAGCAGTGCGCCGTTCATTGCGACGGGCACCTCGGGCGTCGAGATGTCGCCGCGCGCCACCTGGAGTGTCCCATCGAGATCCGTAGGCAGCCCGCAGATCTTGAAGAATCCCGTGCCGCTAGTCTCCGCGTGCAGCTCGTGCGGAGTGCGAACCACGCCGATCTCCCTGCCGACCTGGACATCGGTCCACGCGAGCGAAACCCGGGCGCCCGAGATCGGCGCGTCGTTGTCGGGATCGAGCACTCTTCCAACGACCGCGGCCGGAGTTGACGGGCCTTGCTCGCTGCCACAGTAGCGATGTACCAGGGTCGGCACCGAGGGTACCGCGAGACTTACGATGCCTGCGCTATCGGGTCCGATGACGAATGGCTGCGTGGCGAGCGTGATCCCGAGGCTCTCGAGGAGCGGATGAAACACGCCGACCTGATAGGTGCCGGGAGCCAGGCTGTCGATCATGAACCGGCCAAGTGAGTCGGTCATCACGGATGTCGCCACGCCGGAGGCAATCACTTCCGCGCCCTGGAGTGGGGTCCCATCTACGCTGTCGGCTACCACACCGACGATTTTCGAATTTCTGGCGCCGCCGTTCTGAGCAACCGTAAATGCGAACGGAATCGCGGTGGCCGCGACCGCGAGGGTCAACGCGCGCATCAGGTGTACCCTCCCGCGCTGGTGTGGGAGCTCTCCAGTGCTTCGCGCGTTGGCTCGCCCGTGCCGTCGCGCTCGGCCTCCTTGAACCTCGTGATGTATTTGTCCGCGGCGATTGCCGCCGTCGTCGCGTCACCCGATGCCGTGGTGACCTGTCGCGTCAGCTGCGCCCTCAGATCGCCGGCAATGAAAAGGCCGGGAATCGAGGACATCATCGCGTTGTCAGTGAGCACGTAGCCCATCACGTCGTGGTCGAAGTGCCCGGCAATCACTCCCGTGTTC
>JBGPHO010000216.1:0-4721 GCA_041484425.1 Gemmatimonadaceae bacterium | reverse complement strand
CGCGATCCGCCCTCGGGATAGAGATCACCGACGATCGCCGAGATGTTCGGCTTGAGGAGGCCGGTTCCCATCACGATGAGAACCAGTCCGATGTAGAACGCGGACTGCGCGAAGAGGATCGAGAGAGCGATCGACAGATGTCCGAGCGCGATCAGCACTCCCCCGTACCAGATCGAGCGTCTCAGTCCGAGCCATCTATCGGCGATCCAGCCGCCGGGCAGCGACGCGAGGTACACGCTGGCGGCGTAAATACCGACGATAGATGATGCCGTCGCCCGATCTAATCCGAATCCGCCCGACGCCAGTGCGGCCGTCATGAACAGAATGAGAAGCGGACGTATCCCGTAGTACGAGAAACGCTCCCACATCTCGGTGAAGAAGAGAGTCGAGAGGCCCATTGGTTGTCGGAAGAATGTGCGCTTGCTCGCGCCCACAAATCCCGGAGGCGGAACGTCGGCCGTTACAGCTCCTGCCGAGGGCTGCTCAAAAACGCCTTTCGAGTCTCTGGCCATTTGTCGGAAGAGTAGAGGTTCCTTATGCGTGCACAGCGGCGAGCGGAAGATACCGCTCGGGTGGATGTACGCCACCAGCTTCCTTTTGTTGCTCCCAGCTCACGGTCGTCGGCGGCTGCTTAATGCAGGCGGCGAAGTGTCCCGGCGTTTTCTCCTCGAGCGGAGGAACGATCGCGGCGCACGCCGCGTCCTTCGCCGGATGGTGGCAGCGCGGGTGGAAGACACAACCCGACGGTGGATTCGCCGGCGAAGGAACATCACCCTGCAGAATTATTCTCTCCTTTCTTGCCTTTGGATCTGCGACCGGAACGGCTGAGAGAAGAGCCTGCGTATACGGCATGAGCGGTGTCGCGTACAAATCGTCCGCCGTCGCGAGCTCGACGATTTTTCCCAGATACATGACCGCGACGCGATCAGCGATGTGCTCGACGACCGAGAGGTCGTGCGCGATGAACATGTACGTTAGATCATGCTGCTGTTGGAGATCCTCGAGCAGGTTGATCACCTGTGCCTGCACGGAGACATCGAGGGCAGACACGGGCTCGTCGCAAACGATGAACTTGGGCTCCACCGAGAGAGCGCGAGCGATCCCGATGCGCTGACGCTGTCCGCCCGAAAACTCGTGCGGATAGCGATTGGAGTATTCCGGCCGCAGGCCCACTTCCTGGAGTAGCTGCCTGACGCGCGCATCCGCGGCGGCGCCTTCGGCGAGCTTGTGAATCGTGAGCCCCTCGCGGATGATCGCTCCGACGGTCATGCGCGGGTTGAGTGACGAGACGGGATCCTGGAAGATGATCTGCCACTCTCGTCGTAGTGCGCGCAGCTCGGAGGTGCCCATCGCTCTCACGTCGCGCCCCTCGAACCTGATGTCACCCGACGTGGGTTCGATCAGGCGCAGGATCGCGCGTCCAGTGGTCGTCTTGCCGCAGCCTGATTCTCCGACGACGCCGAGAGTCTCGCCGCGGGCGACGTCGAACGACACATCGTTGACTGCTTTGACCGCACCAACCTGCCGCGACAGGATGCCTTTTCTGATCGGAAACTCTTTCTTGAGATTCCGCACTGATACCAGCGGCTCTGTCGCGGTCATGCGGCGGCGACTCCGGCCTCGACGACGAGAGGCGGATGCGGGTCATTCCGCCTCTCGGGCTCGATCGCCAGATGGCAGCGCGACACGTGGCCCGACCCGATCTGATAGAGCGGTGGATGCCCGCTCTCGCAGAGATCCCACGAATAAGGACAGCGCTCGCGAAAGCGGCAGCCGCCCGGCCATTCAGTCGGCGCGGGCACGGTGCCGGGAATGACGTTGAGCCGCTCCTGATCGTGGCCGATGTGCGGCATCGAGTGCATCAATCCCTCAGTGTAGGGATGGTGCGGCCTGGCAAAAAGCTCATCGACCTCAGCTTCCTCAACCACCTCGCCCGCGTACATAACGATCACCCTCGACGCCGTCTCGGCGATGACGCCGAGGTCGTGCGTGATCATCAATATCGAGGTGCCAATTTTCTTCTGGAGATCGAGCAGCAGATCGAGGATCTGCGCCTGAATCGTGACATCGAGCGCCGTTGTCGGCTCGTCGGCGATGACCAGTGCGGGCTTCATCATGAGCGCCATCGCGATCAGCACGCGCTGGCGCATTCCGCCGGAGAGCTGGTGCGGGTACTGCTTTGCCCGCGACTCGGCGTCGGGAATGCCGGTGAGCGCGAGCATTTCCACGGCCCGATCCCATGCATCTTTTCTGCTCATCTTCGCGTGCACGCGGGCGACTTCCGCGACCTGGTCCCCAACCGTGAACACGGGGTTGAGGGCCGACATCGGCTCCTGAAAGATCATCGAGATGCGATTGCCGCGAATGTCGCGGATCTCATCGTCGCCGAGCGTGACAATGTCCTTTCCATCGAATTCGATGACGCTGCCCCACTCGATTCGCCCGGGAGGCTGAATGAGGCGAAGGATCGAAAGTGCGGTCACGGATTTTCCGCACCCGGATTCTCCAACGATGCCGAGTGTCTCTCCCGAGCCGATGTCGAAGGAAACGCCGTCAACCGCGCGCGCGACGCCGGCCTCCGTGTAGAACCAGGTGCGCAGATCGCGGATCGACAGGAGGGGTGCGGTCATCGGCTCGTCAGCGGCGTTCGTAGGCGTCGCTCAATGCCTCGGCCAGGATGTTCAGCGTCATCACCGTGAGGACCATGAAGAGACCGGGAAAGAGTGACATCCACCAGAGGGTTGCGACCTGATCGGCACCGTCCTGAATGATGTTTCCCCAGCTCGCCAACGGTGGCGGGACGCCGATCCCAAGGTACGAGAGTCCGGCTTCGAGCACGATCACGTGCGCGACGCCGAGCGTTGCCGCAACGACGATCGGGGAGACGAGATTCGGAAGCAGGTGCCTCCACAGAATCCGTCTCCGGCTGGCGCCGAGCGCCTGGGCAGCGGTCACGAATTCCGCGTGCTTCAACGCAAGAACCTGACCCCTGACAATGCGGCTAAGCCCGAACCAGCCGGTGAGGCCAAGGAACAACACGAGCGCGCCGATCGAGAGTCTGGGCCACGCCACCAGCACGCCGATCAGGAGCAGCAAGCGCGGAATGGAGAGAAATGCATCAAGCACTCGCATCATGACCGCGTCCAGCACTCCGCCCGCGTAGCCAGCGATCGCGCCGTACGCGACGCCGAAGGTGAGACTCACGATCGTCGCGAGAATCCCGATCATGAGGGAAAGTCGCGCACCGTAGATGACGCGACTCAACACGTCCCGGCTATATGGATCGGTGCCGAACGGATGCGCGAGCGATGGTGGAAGATTCTTGAGCCCCACAATGTCCGGTTGCGCCGCGGGATTGTAGGGGGCGACGAGCGGCGCGAGCAGTCCCACCAGCACGATGACGCCGAGCACGAAGAGCGCGGCGCGCGAGGACGGCTTGCGCAGAATGCGGCGCACGCCGAGCGCGAGCGGCGATTCCCGCACCCGTGTGGGGCCGCTAGTGGCTGCGAAGTCTTGGGTCTGCCAAGGCATAGAGCAAGTCGGCAAGAAGGCTTCCGAGCGTCACCATGATGCTGCCGATGATGACGCCGCCCACTACGAGAGGATAGTCGCGTGTGCCGATCGCACTGACCACCGCGTATCCCATCCCCGGCCACACAAAGATCTTCTCAACGAAAAATGCGCCGGTGAGAAGAGCGGGGAATGAAAGTCCGACCATGGTGATGATCGGAAGCAGCGCGTTGCGCAGCGCGTGACGCCACAGGATCTCCCGCTCGGTGAGTCCCTTGAGGCGCGCCGTGCGGATGTAGTCGGCGGGAAGAACGTCGAGCAGGGCCGCGCGCTGATACCGGGCGACCGCGGCGGACGCCAGCAGCGTGAGAGTGAGCGCGGGGAGCGCGAGATGCCGCAGGCGATCGAGGATCCGCCCTGTCAATCCCATGTACTCGTGCATCACAAGATCGACCGTGCCGCCAACGGGAAAGATCGGCAGCCAGTAGGTGAACGCGAGCAGCGCCAGGATGGCGAGCCAGAAATCCGGCATCGAAAAGAAGAAAAGCGAAAGCCCGCTCAACACATGGTCCGTCGCAGAGCCGCGACGAGCGACCTGGATGAGGGCGATGAGGATTCCGAGGGTGAAGCTTCCGACGAGCGCGACACCCATGAGAAGGAGCGTGTTGGGAAGTGCGCTGCCCAGGACTTCGAGTACCGGCCGCTGGTGCGAGAAGGACCAGCCCAGCTCACCGTGCGCGAGGGAATTCACGTATTTGACGAACTGCACGGGGAGCGGCCGGTCGAGGCCGTACTGCGCGCGCAACGTCTGCCGTACCGTCTCACTGACATTCGGGTTGTCCATCATCTCGCTGAACGGATCGCCCGGAGCGAGATGAATCAGCGCGAACGTGATCGCCGCGACAATGGCGACGATCACCGCGGCCTGGGCCAGCCGTTGCGCGATGTAGCGGAGCACCCGCTAGGGGGTCTTCTGACCCGCCGGTAGGGCGGGAGAGGGCGGCGGCGTTATCGAGGGAGGCGCGTTGTCGCGCGGAATCCGCTTGTCGCCCGGAATCCACCACTCGGGGATGTGCGACCACCAGGCGTCCGGTCTCAGCGTCGCCAGCTGAAGACGCGAATGATAGCCGACCGTTTGAACCGGCTCGGCCAGCCAGATGGCAGGCGCATCCTGGATGATCGTCTCGTACGCTTTGCTGAAGTACGCCTTG
>JBGPHO010000215.1:0-4730 GCA_041484425.1 Gemmatimonadaceae bacterium | reverse complement strand
CTCCTCCTTGCGCTCGCTTTGCAAAGCGGCCTTCGGGGACCCACCGCCTCTCCCGCACAGATCTGTCCGATCCACAACGCTTCGTCGTACGGACCGTGCAAAATGAAAATCTCTCCGACTGCGCTCCCCGGGCCAGGAACCATCCACTCGAAAGTTCGTGCCGGGAGACCGGCGCCGGCGCCGATGCTCTGCGTCGCCGCGCGCTTTGCGCGCGCGTGCAGTTACGGAGCCGTATGGGAGAGGCGAGGTGTCCTCGTAGGCGGCGCCTCGCGTAGCAAGAGACTCGCGCGCGCCGTTGTAGTTTGCGCGCGAGGCTCGATGCGTGTAAGCGAGCTAGCCGCCGAAGAGGATACCTCGCCTCGACCCAAGCAGAGATCTTTCCGAAGCTAAACGACGCCGAGAAAGTCCCGAGGCGACGCAGCGAACCCGGGGAAGATCCGGTCGAGTGCGCGGGCCCCGAGGTGATCGGACACGATTTCGGCAAACACTGAACGAAAGTCAGTCGTGAGCGCTAGGTCACGGCCCTCATAGAGCTGCTCCTGCTCGAGCCCCGGCCACTTGCCGTGCACCTTACCGCCCTTCACATGCCCGCCAATCACGAACAGCGCGCCAGCGTGACCGTGATCGGTGCCACGATTGCCGTTCTCACGCGCCATGCGTCCGAACTCGGACATTGTGAGAATCACGACATCGTCCATCCTGTCGCCCAGGTCGGTGACGAGTGCCGCGATCGATCTGGAGAAATCGTCGAGCCGCTGCGCAAGCTGTCCCGTCGACCCTCCCTGATTCACGTGCGTGTCCCAGCCCCCGACATCGGCGAACGCGATTTCCAGTCCTACATTGGCTTTGATCAGCTGCGCGATCTGCAACAGCCGTTGGCCAAACTGTGATCTCGGATACTCGGCGTTGTTCTGCGGCAGATATTTCTGTGGATTCGCCGAGCGAAGCATCTTGACAGCGTCGAACATCTCGGCACCGGTTCCGTGCACCAGATCGGCGGATCCTGTGCGGTACAATGCTTCGAGACGCTCCGCTGAGCTGCCGGTAG
Organism: Gemmatimonadaceae bacterium; assembly: GCA_041484425.1. Lineage (GTDB taxonomy): Bacteria > Gemmatimonadota > Gemmatimonadetes > Gemmatimonadales > Gemmatimonadaceae > UBA4720. The sequence goes on along the minus strand of JBGPHO010000215.1, from coordinate 3,682 downwards.
CGCGTACGCTGAACTCGTCGAGACTGTTCATGGCGACCGTCGGGCTCGGCCCTTCGAGAATCCGCGGCGTCTGTGGCGTCAGCGATACAGCGCGGAAAGGAGTCTTGGCGAGATTGCACTCGTCGCACGTTCCCTTCACGGCGAGATAGCGATTGAGCCATCCGTCCGCCGTTCCCTTGTTGTCGGGCGTGCCCGTCTCCATGTAATCCTGCGCGTCGAAGTGCGAGCGCGTCGTGCTCGGACTGCCTACCGCTTGAATTGGTGCGAGCAGTTTCCGATCGTAGAGTGGCTTGAGCGGCGCGAGCGCCGGATGGAGTCCGAAGAATCCATCGAGATCGATCGCTCCGCCGGGGGTGCTCTGAGAGGGCTGGGGAACGTTTATGGAGGGACGCATCGCGTAGTACGCTCTCTCCCCGTGGGGGACGACGATGTTGAGGCCATCGGCGGCCCCGCGCTGGAAGAGACATATCAGCACTTTCCCCTTGGGCGCATGGACAAGCTCCATCCCGAACGCGGTGCGCCGGAGAAAGCTCGGGCTCAATCCCATCGTCACGAGCGCCAGTGCGCCCGACTTCACGAATACTCTGCGTTCCATTTCAGTTACCTCCAAAAACCAACTGAGAGCTCATACGTGCAGCCCTTCGCTGCATGCAACCGAAGCATGCGAAGTCTGTTAGTGCCGCTGGAATTCCGGCGAGCCCAACGCTAGTCCCACTATCTGGGGGACTCCCGTGAGCTGCGGGATGTTGGCAAAGCCACGGCCCTGGAGTGCTCCGCGTTTCCCGCCCTGATTCTGATTGCGCCGAACGCGCGCAGCATTCTGTCCATTGGCGCCGTCGGCCATTGGTTCTCCCGACATCTCCGAGTCGGGACTTGCCTCGACCGGTGCCATGTTCTGCATTCCGCTCGTCCCGGCGCCATTGGCGAGCATCGGATGCTCGCCTGAGAGCAGCACGGCGCGCGTATCGGGAGAAACCATTCCGTTCAGTATCGTTGCGACGACCGCATCGACCTGCTTGTCGCGTGGCGCCGAGCCGATCGTGTCGAGCGCTGGCAGCATGCGGATGTCGGCGCCCGGCAGACGCCCCGCCGCGGCGGCCATTCCGAAGTTGATTCGGTTCAGGATCGCGCCCGTATTCATCCACGACTCGCCGGTCTCGGGCCACCCGTTGGGCGCCTGGTGTCCGAAGATCGGCTGTCCGAGGTACGCGATCACCTGTGCGGTGCGCGGGGTGCTGTCGGGCGCGGCATTCATCGCGCGCATTGCGCTCACGACTACCTCGAACGGCGATTTCACCTTGCTGCGAAACGCCTGCTGTGAGAAGAACTCAGGCGACGTAATGATCGAGCGCAGAACCTCGCGGATGTTGCCGTCGGTCGCGAGATAGACCTGAGCTGCGTGATCGACAAGCGCCTTGGACGGAGAATCGCTCACGAAGCGGCGCGCCAGCTTGAATGAGATGAAGTGCGCCGTGGCCCGGCTTTTCGCGAGAATGTCAAGGACATCTTCGCCGTCAACCATCCCGCGTCCGCCCGCGAGCTTGTGGCCGAGCACGATCTTCTCGCCCGCGTCATGCACCTGCGGACGGAAAATGAAGCCGCCGCCCTGTGCGGGCGGCTTGATCGTCCAGCCGGTGAAGGCGCGCGCGACGTTGATCACGTCCTGCTGCGTGTATCCACCGTCGACCCCCAGCGTGTGGAGCTCGAGCAGCTCGCGGCCGTAGTTCTCGTTCAGGCCCTGGCGCTTTCGTTGCTGTTGCTGTTGTTGCTGCTGCTGCCTCTGTTGCCCGGCGCGCATGATTCCCATGATGCCGCCCAATCCGCCTCTGCCGAACGGTCGAGCCCGGGGGACCGCGTTCTGCGCACCAAGGGTCGGGCGAGTGCTATCGGCCATGCTGCGCGCGTTGTCCAGATAGAAGAGCATCGCCGGGCTCTGCGCCACTGCCTCGAGCAGGTCGCGGAATTTCCCCAGCGCGCGCGGGCGGATGACGTTTTGATCGAAGTCCGTCAGGTAGTACGGCTCCGGACCGCCCTTCTGCGCGTAGATGTTGAAGTGGTTCTCCCAGAAATCCGTCATCACTTCCTGGAGCTGCCGCTCGCTCGCGACCGCGCGCGCGACGCGCGATGACTGGAGCTGCGTCACTACTTGCCGCGTGAGATTGAACCGCTGTTGAAGCTGCTGGCGGAGCGCGATGCTGTCCGCGGCGCTCATCGCGTTTGAGTCCGCTCGCTCTCGACGCACCTGTTGCCGCGCGCGCTGCTGCTCGGCGTACTGCGCGAGCAGATCATTCTGATTCTGGTTGAGCGCGGAATAATTACCGACGAATGCGCTCATCGCGTCATCGTTGATCTTCTCGGGTCGGAGCTGCTGATCGATCCAACTATCGAGACCTATTGCGCGTACCTTGAGGATGTCGCCGGGTTTCGCGCCGAAGGTGAGGCGATTCAGTGCCTGGATGATCTGCTGGTCGGCGGGGAGCTCGCGCACATCGGAGCGCGCGATAACGGTTTTCGCCGGAGTCTTCGCGCCGGATTTCTGCGCGGACACGCCAACGGGCGCGACGCTCAGGAGCAGCGCCGCAATAATGCCGATCACTTTTGTGATACGCATGGTTTCCCTCACCGCGGGCCGGCGTCGTGAACTGTTGATTGCCATCTACGCCACTGCCAACTCGCATCCCGTTCAGTTGTAATTAGTAGACGCGTCGCTCGACAGGACGTTAAGCCCGTCTGTAACGGTTTGAGAACGGATCGAGCCAACATGCCAACCTTCAACCCCCTTTTGCTATCTAATAGGTGCTGACCAATTAACAGACCCTTTCCGTCCTCGATGTCCTCCATCTCCGATCGCCTCCTTTCCGCACTCGGCGGATCCTACACCATTGAGCGCGAGCTCACTGGCGGTGGCATGGCGCACGTGTTCGTGGGCGAGGACCATGATCTCGGGCGCAAAGTCGTGATCAAGATTCTTCCGCCCGAGCTGGCGGCGAGCGTATCTGCCGAGCGTTTTCGCCGCGAGATACTGACGGTGGCGAGGCTGCAGCACCCGCACATCGTCCCGATTCTGAAAGCCGGTGAGGTGGACGGGCTTCCGTATTTCGTGATGCCGTACGTCGATGGCGAATCCGTTGATATCAGGCTGCGCCGTACTCGCACATTCGGTGTTCGCGAAACGCTCGGCATCATGAAGGACGTGGCGCGCGCGCTGGCGTTCGCGCACGAGCGCGGCGTCGTGCACCGCGACATCAAGCCGGGCAACGTTCTTCTCGCCGCGGGTTCCGCGACGGTGACGGACTTCGGCGTTGCGAAGGCACTGTCTTCGGCGCGCAGATCAGGCGAAAAGGGCGCTGGGCTCACGAACACCGGGATGTCGCTGGGCACGATTCTCTACATGGCGCCCGAGCAGGCGGCTGGTGATCCCGACATCGATGGGCGCGCTGACATTTATTCGCTCGGAATCACCGCGTACGAGATGCTCGCGGGTGCTGCACCGTTCGCGAATCTCGGCCCGCGCGAGATGCTGACGGCGAGGCTCACACTTCCGCCGCCGCCACTCTCCACGATCCGGAAGGATGTGCCCGCGGGTCTGGAGCGCCTGATCGCGCGCTGCCTCGCAATCGATCCCGCCGATCGTCCCCAGACGGCGACAGCGCTCGTCGAGACGCTCGAAGATCCGGAGATG
>JBGPHO010000214.1:0-4798 GCA_041484425.1 Gemmatimonadaceae bacterium | reverse complement strand
GCCATCATGACGGATAAGGCACCGAAGCCGATTGGTCCGTATTCGCAGGCAGTCACCGAGGGAGATTTCATTTTCCTTGCCGGCCAGGGATGCATCAATCCCCTGACCGGGAAAATGGAGCTTGGGGACGTACGGTCAGAGACGAAGAGGACCTTTGAGAACATCAAGGGGATCCTCCAGGCGGCGGGCTCATCACTCGATGACGTCATGAAGTGCAACGTCTATCTTCGCGACATCAAGGATTTCGCCGCGATGAACGAGGTCTACGAGACGTTCTTCTCGCCGCCCTTTCCGGCACGCACGACGATCCAGGCCGGCGCGCTTCCAGGCGGCATCGCCGTCGAGATCGAGTGCATCGCGAAGAAGGGTCGGAAGAAGGCCCAGAAGAAGGCTCGGAAGAAGACTCAGAAGACGGCCCGGAAGAAGGCTCGATAGTGGACGCGCTCGAGCTCGACACGCCCACCCTCTATGTCGATCTCGACGTCCTCGAGCACAACATCGCTCGGATGCAGGAGCAGTGTCGAGCGTGGGGGGTCGAGCTCCGGCCTCACGTGAAGACCCACAAGATTCCTGAGATTGCTCAGATGCAGCTCGATGCAGGCGCAATCGGGATCACGGTAGCCAAACTGGGCGAGGCGGAGGTGTTGCCCGGCGAAGATGTGCTTGTCGCCTACCCGCTGGTGAAGGCGAAGCTGCCGCGTTTGCGAGAGCTGGCGAAGACGCGGCGGGTGAAGGTTGCGGCCGATTCGGTCGAGGTCGCTCGTGATCTCCAGGGGATCGAGACGCTGGTGGAGATCGATGTCGGCGTGGGCCGCACTGGCGCGCAGTCAGCCGAGCAAGCGGTCGAGGTCGCGAAGGCGTGCTCGGATTTCCAGGGGATCTTCTATTGGCCGTCGTGGCTCGACGAGGCAGGCTTCAAGGCGGCGTGCGTCAGGATCGACGCCGTCCTTGATGCGCTCTCCGCGTCGGGCTTCCAGGCGAAGATTGTCTCTGGAGGTTCGACGCCAGGTGCCGCGAAAACGCCGCTGATTCCGCGGACAACCGAGATCCGACCTGGCACCTACGTCTTCTATGACGCGAACAGCATCGAGGCGAAGTGCTGCGTCGAGGCGGACTGCGCGCTCCGAGTGCTCACCACGGTCGTCAGCACCGCGGTGCCGGGCCAGTGCGTGATCGACGCCGGGTCAAAAACGCTCTCGAGCGATCAGACGGTCGGTACCGGAACGTTCGGCCACTTCGTCGGGCGCCCATGGACCATGCGCAAACTGAATGAGGAGCACGGCTACGTGGAGATCCATGGGCCGGCCCACGTCGGAGAGAAAGTCTGGGTGGTGCCAAGCCATGTCTGCCCGACTGTCAACCTGCACGACGAAATCTGGTACGGCCGCCGCGGCCGAGTGGAAGGAAGCTGGAAGGTTGCTGCACGTGGGAAAGTACGCTAGAACCGACGGATCGCGGTTCTAGGTTCTGAGAGCGGGGGACAAGAAAAAGAGCGCGCTGATCGCGAGCCAGTGCTTCTTCAGCTCTTACAGCCAGCGCCGCACGCGCGAACTATACGCGGCGAACTGGTCCCCGAATGCATCGCTCAGGTACTGCTCTTCACGCGACACTACCCTGCGTACGAGCACGACTAGAACGAGCGGAAGCAGGATCAGCGGCCAGGCAGAATTGATGACGGCAACGCCGCCGATGTAGGCAATCGTGAGTCCCACGTACATGGGATTTCGCGTAAAGCGATATGGACCCGTCATCACGAGTTGGGTCGCGGCCTCATGCGGAATCACCGCCGTGCCAGCCCGGCGAAAGGTGACGAATCCCCAGGCAGAGAGCGCAACGCCCACGATCACGATGCCGAATCCAACCCGCTCTAGCGCCACGCCACCGCTCGGCAATGGAAGTCCCCACACCCACCGGTCGACTGCCCAGCCGGCGAGGAACCCGCCGAAAAAAATGAACGGAGGCGGAAAATGTACACCGGGATTTGAGAGTGGAGCTCGAGCTGTCATTGAGGAAACTTACCAAGCATCACGTCGGGGCGCCGCGGTCTGGACACGCCCTCGATCGCGAATCACGTTAGTTGGCTCACGGAGGTACATGGCCTCGTCCAGAGACTCTGAATTCGACGCGCGTTTGGCGAAGATCGAGACGACGATCGTTGGTCTCCAGCGCTCGCTCGACGCGTTGATAGCCGAGCGAAGGGCCCCGTACCCGGAGCGGCCCGCCGAGCCGCAACGCGAGAAATGGGAGCCCCCGCGCGGAGAGGCCGCGGCATCGTCCCGAGCCTCATCGTTCGGCAGCCCTCCAATCGCGCCTCGCCAGCAGCAGAACGCGTCGGATGAAACCCGCGATCCGCTGTCGTGGTTCACTTCGCGTAGCCCGGAATGGTGGCTGAGCCGCGTTGGGATCGGCTTTGTAGTTCTCGCCATCTTGCTGCTGTACGGCTACGCGATCGATCACGGCTGGATAACGCCACCCATACGCGTATTCGCCGGACTGGTGGTTGGCGCGTTTCTCTTCGGCGCCGCGACTCGCGTTCGCCCGCACGCGGGATCTGCTGGTGATTCAGATCTTGGGTTCCGCGAACTTCTGTTCGGGGGAGGGCTCGCGGTCTGGTACGTCACAGCCTACGCCGCGGGCGTCTGGTATCAGCTTATCCCGATATCCGCCGCGAGACTTGCTTTCTTCGTGCTTGGAATCATTTCCACGTGGATCGCGCTTCAGGAGAGCCGTGAAATCTTCGCAGTCGTGGCCGTGGCGACTGGATTCGCGACTCCATTCATCCTCCCAGCGCCCGTTCAGTCGGTGACGGAGCTGTCCCTCTATCTCGGCGCGGTCGCGGCGATTGGATTGATCATCTATTCGATGCGCGGCTGGCATTCGATCGTGTGGATCACGTTCATCGCGTTCTGGATGATAGTCGCAATGCAGACATCTCCAACTGCATTCGGCTCCGAGAGACTTGGCTCTGTTGCGTTAACTATTCTCGTGCTCGCTGCTGGTGCTGCCTTTACGCGTGCTCCAATGCTCCGCCGGCAGTTGCTTGCGCTCGACTCGCCCCGCTACACGCCGGCTCCGGCGACCAGCGGCATCGAGGGGCTGATGGAGGCCATCGATTCTCTCTCAAAATCGCTCGGCGGCGGCAAGAGCTCGCCGGACAGTCTGATAGTCTGGTTTCTGACGCTGTTAAGCCCGGTACTGGCGATCGGATTTCTCGGCCAGCTCTGGCCGCGAGTGCCTGATGAATTCTCTGGAGTCGTGCTCGTGCTGCTGGGAGCCGGCGCACTGGCGCTCTTCACCCGTGAGTCGAACACGGATGCGGAGATCGCTCACGTCGAAGTCACCGCTGCCATGTTGTGGACGCTGATCGGTGTCGGGCGCATCGTGCCGACTCCCGAAAGCCTTCCAGCCTCGGCATTGCTGGCAGCGCTCGCCATCAATGGCGTCCCCCGTCGATTCGTCGGTCCGCGCGTTCTCGCCAAACTGACGATCGGCCTCGTGATATTCGCAATCGCCGGTCACGAGCTCTCGTTCGATGAGACGGGTCTCGTCCATTTGCGGTGGGTGGCCTCCGAGATTGTCGCGCTCGGAGCGGCGGCTTTCATCGCCCGACAGCTGCTCGCTCAGTTGGGCGACGAGATCCAGGGCATTGTGCTGGCAGCGGCGGGCTATTTCACGGTGCTGCTGATTCTCTGGCGCACACTGGAACCCGTGTGGGCGCCATTGGTGACCGCAAGCTACGCTGTTCTCGGCGCGGGACTGCTCATTCTCAGCCGGCGTGGAGGAGCTTATTCGCTTCTCAAGTATCTCGGAAGTGCCACTATGGTCATCGTGGTGGGCCGGCTGCTTTTCGTCGACCTCTCGAGCGTCGAAACTATCTGGCGCGTTCTGCTATTCCTCGTCTGCGGCGCGGTATTTCTGTATACGGGGTACCGGATGCAGCCGGGGCGCGCGGGAGGCGACAAGAAGCCCAACACTTAGCCGGGTCAGCGCGAAAGACAATCATCAGCGACTTCACGCGGACGGCGATTCCCATCGCCCGTTCGCTATCACCCATCCAGCCCCTCTCTGGCGAACCATGTTGAACAAAACCATCGCTCTCTCCGCACTCATCTTCGTTGGCGCCTGCTCGCGAGCACCCGAACCCAAAACCGTCCCCACTCCCCAGCGCAACGGACAGGGACCGTCAGGCGATAGCACCAGGGCTGGGGGTGATTCTGGCCGCGCGGGTGGAAATGCTCCCGCGCAGCCGCGCCCCTACAACCGCGTGATCACGCGTGACGCGAAAACACGGCGCGGCATGTTCGCCGTCCACAGAGTGAACGACAAGCTCTATTTCGAGATTCCGAAGAACGAGCTGAATAAGGACATGCTCCTCGTGGGGCGCTTCACGAGAGCGGCTGCCGCGAATCCCCGCCTGCCCGGCGGCCAGTTCGGTAATTACGGCGGCGACCAGTTCGTGGAACGGACCCTCAGATGGGATCGAAGCGGAAACCGGATCATCCTCCGGTCCCCATCCTTCGCGATCGTCGCCGACAGCACCAATCCTGTGTACCGCGCTGTCCAGGCGGCCAACTATCCGCCGGTCATCGCGGTGCTCAACGTCGAGGCCTACGGACCTGACAGCGCTGCCGTCGTCGATGTCACTCGACTCTATACCACGAGCGTTCCGGAGTTCGCGGCAATCCGTGGAACGCTAGATGAGCGCCGCTCATTCGTCGAGAACGCGCTTGCCTTCCCCGACAACGTCGAGGTAGAGGCGACGCAGACAGGTACTCCGAGCCCCGCGCCCGGCGGTGGT
>JBGPHO010000213.1:0-4838 GCA_041484425.1 Gemmatimonadaceae bacterium | reverse complement strand
GCCAGCAACTGTTCCCGTGTTCCTGCCGGCATGCCACTCAGCTTGTCGAGCGCGGAAGAGATTCCGCGGGGAATATCCGGGAAGCGTATCCTGCCGGCGAGGAATGCGGCGACGGCGCACTCATTGGCCGCGTTGAACACCGCGGGCGCGACGCCGCCCGCCACTCCGGCGGAGATGCCAAGACGCAAGGCCGGGAATCGCTCGTGATCGACGGGCTCGTAGGTCATCGGAGAAAGTTTAACCGGATCGAAAGCCGGCACACCGTCGTCGGCGACGCGTTCAGGATGCGTAAGGGCATAGAGCACCGGCAGCTCCATCGTCGGAACGCTCATCTGTGCAACGACGCTGCCATCGATGAACTCGACAAATGAGTGAACCACGCTTTGCGGATGCACCACAACCTCGATGCGATCGTAAGGAAGGCCGAACAGAAAATGTGCTTCGATGACCTCCAGCGCCTTGTTGGCGAGCGTGGCGCTGTCGATCGTGATCTTACGGCCCATTTGCCAGGTCGGGTGCCTGAGCGCGTCATCCACCGTTGCCGATGCAAGCCGTTCCGCGCTCCAGCCACGGAAGGGCCCGCCCGACGCGGTGAGCACGACTCGTCGCACCGCCGACGTCGGGTGTCCGGTGATGCACTGGAGGATCGCGCTATGTTCGCTGTCAACGGGAATGAGCTCCCCCGATCCCGCGGCGCACGCCTGCCTGACCAGGTCGCCGGCAATGACAAGCGTCTCCTTGTTCGCGAGCGCGACGCGCTTTCCGCCTTCGAGGGCGGCCAGCGTCGCATCGAGGCCCGCCGCGCCGACGATCGCATTCAGCACGATGTCCACGTCATCGCGCGTGGCGGCGGAGATCAGGGCCTCGGTCCCGCTCATCCACGCATCGTCCGCATCGGCTTGTGATTCCACCATGCCGACGAACGCCGGTGAGAACTTGAGCGCCTGCTCCCTCAGGAGGGCGCCGTTGCTGTTCGCTGTGAGAGCCGTGACTCGGAACCTTGCGCGCTGCCGGTCCAGCACGCGCAGCGCTGTCGTGCCGATCGACCCTGTCGAGCCGAGCACCGCCACCCCTTTGGGTGGGGTGGCCGGCGTCACTGGGGCATGGGCAGCAGCAGGCGCCCCAGCAGGAGGAACGCAATCGGCATCACGAACAGCAGGCTGTCGAAGCGATCGAGAATTCCACCGTGCCCCGGAAGGATGCGCGAGCTGTCTTTCACGCCCGCCTCGCGCTTGAGCATGGACTCGGCGAGATCTCCCGTCTGCGCCGTGACACTCACCACGATGGCGAAGAGAACGGCGCCCTGGATCGTAAGTCCGAGCTGCGCGTAGGGCATGAGGATGAAGCGCACGTAGAGGAGGCAGATGACGATGGCGAGGCCAAGACCACCCACCGCGCCTTCGACGGTTTTTCCCGGGCTGACGGAAGGCATCAGCTTTTTCCTTCCGAACGTCCGGCCAAACGTGTAGGCGCCTACGTCGGTGCTCCAGGTCAGGAACACAGGCAGGAAGACCAGCGCTGTTCCCGCCCCCGCCCCGACGGCGTAGTCGTGGTAGCGAACGGCGTAGATGTACGAAAAGAGTCCCGCATACATCACCCCGAACGCCGTGATCGCGACGGACGAGAGGGGCTTTCCCTTCGGTCCGCGGAGCCAGATCGTGCTCGCGTACAACAACAGAACCATCGCGACGACCGCGGTGAGAGAGAGCGTGTATATGCCGAGCCGTTGCGCGTGAACCGCGATAGGAAGGAGGGCCGCCAGCGCGATTCCCGCCTGATCCAGGGGCGCTGCGCCGGTTTCACGAGCCATTCGGAACAGCTCCCACGCCGCCAGCGCCGCGAGCACGGACAGAACAATCGCCAGTGCCCAGTCGCCGAAGTATACGATTGCGATGCTTGCGGGCGCCGCGATCACTGCGAAGATGATGCGCCGTGTCAGCTCGGACACGGGCTAGACTTCCATGATTTCTGCTTCTTTTCCCTTCAACAACTCATCGATCCTGGTGATGAAGTCGTCGTGGAGTTTCTGAAGCTCTTTTTCGGCTCTCTTCTGCTCGTCTTCCGATGTCTTCTCGAGCCTTTTCAGAGAGTCGCGCGCGGCGGTTCTCGCGTGGCGGATGCCGATGCGCGCTTCTTCGGCAAGTTTGTGAACGACCTTGACCAGCTCCTTTCTGCGCTGCTCGTTGAGTGAGGGAAGCGGGACCCGTATGACGCCCGACTGGGTCTGAGGGTTGAGTCCGAGGTCCGACTCGCGGAGCGCTTTCTCGATCGCCGTTACGAGACCCTTGTCCCACGGCGTCACAGTCAGGAGCCTGGGTTCTGGAGCCGACACGCCAGCGATCTGATTCAAGGGCATCTGCTGCCCGTAGGCTTCCACGCGCACCGTGTCGAGCAGGCTCGCCGTCGCCTTGCCGGTTCGAATCGACGCCAGCTCGCGCTTCGACGCCTCGAATGATTTCTCCATCGCGGTCCGGCAGTCCTTCGTGATCTGAGGAATTGTCGTCATTGTACGATTGTTCCGACGCGCTCGCCCACCAGCGCCTTCGCAACCTCTCCGTGACGGTGAATGTTCAGTACGATAATCGGGAGCTTGTTCTCCTTGCAAAGCGTGATGGCCGTCTGGTCCATCACGCCGAGCTCGTTGACCATGACATCGCGATAGCTGATCGACTCGTAGCGCGTTGCGTCCGGATCCCGCTTGGGGTCGGCGCTGTAGACTCCGTCGACGCTCGTCGCCTTGATGATGACGTCGGCGTGGATCTGGATCGCGCGCAGTGCCGCGGCAGTGTCGGTCGAGAAATACGGATTGCCGGTGCCCGCCGCGAAGATCACGACGCGGCCTTTCTCAAAGTGGCGCATCGCGCGACGCCTGATGAACGGCTCGGCGATCGATTCCATTGCGATGGCGGTCATGACGCGCGTCTCCAGGTGGGCTTTTTCGAGCACGTCCTGAAGCGCGAGCGCGTTGATGACAGTGCCGAGCATGCCCATGTAGTCGGCGCCGACGCGGTCCATCCCCATCTTCGAGAGCTGGGCTCCGCGAACGATGTTGCCGCCGCCAATGACGAGACCGACCGCCGCGCCCATCTTGACGATGTCAGAAACCTCGGTCGCGAGGCGCTCGAGAATCCTGAAATCGAAGCCGGTGCCCTTCTGTCCGGCGAGAGCCTCGCCGGACAGCTTGAGCAGAACCCGCTTGTACTTTAGGTCTGGCAACTATCGACCTCGAGAACTCGCAACTATCGACCTCGATATTGAAAGAAGGACAACTGAACGGGCGGGAGTTGTTAGTAGCGCAGACTCCAGTTTCTTAGTTTACGACGCCCCGAATTCACTACGGTGCGTCATGCCACAAGCAGTTACTTCGAACGCCAAGGAGATAGGTCCGGGCGTAGTGAACTGACAAACTGACACCTACGCCCCCTCATACCTCCCGCCCGTTCAGTTGCAGTTCGTCACCCGCCCCTCCGAACGGGCCAGGTTACTCTTCGCCCATCTGAAACCGAACGAATCGGCGAACCTGGATGTTCTCTCCCAGCTTCGCCGATGCTTCCTTGATCAGCTCGCCGACGGTCTTCTTTGGCTCGCGGACCCACGCCTGGTGGACGAGAGCGACGTCCCTGTAGAACGCCTCGACCTTTCCGGCGACGATCTTCTCGATCAGGTGATCGGGCTTGCCGCTTTCCTTCACCTGCTCGACGAAAATGCGGCGCTCCTTCTCGACCTTGTCCTGCGGGACCTGATCCTTGTCCACCGCTACCGGAGCCGCGGCCGCGATGTGCTCGGCGATCTGCTTGACGAGCGTCTTGAAGTCGTCGGTGCGTGCGACGAAATCCGTCTCGCAGTTCACCTCCACCATCACGCCGACCTTGCCGTTGTGGTGGATGTAGCTGCCGATCACGCCCTCGCTCGTCTGCTTGCCAATCCTTTTTTCGGCCTTCGCTATTCCCTTGGTGCGGAGGTACTCGATGGCCTTTTCCATGTCGCCGTGGTTCTCCTCGAGCGCCTTCTTCGATTCCATCATACCCGCGCCGGTGCGCTGGCGCAGAGTCTGAACGTCCTTCGCTGTGATTTTCTCTTTCGTAGTCATTATCGTGTCTCGTTAAAACGCCGCCGGAATTTTTCCGGCGGCGTGAAAGTTAACCTTCCTGCTCGGGCTCGGTGGCTTCCTCTGTTCCGCCACCCTCGTCGCCGCCTGTCTTGAGCCGTGCGGCAATTGCTTCGGGCTTCGCCCGTCGCCTGCGTGGCCGCTTCTTTCTCTTCTTGTCGCCCTCGCCTTCCGGCTCGGCGCCGCGGTCAGAGCTGTACGTGTACGACTCGGACTCTTCGACTTCCTCGCGCACCGGCGCCTCGCGGCGCGCCTCGACGATCGCATCGGCGATCGACTTGGCCATCAGCTCCACGGAGCGGATCGCGTCGTCATTGCCCGCGATCGGAACGGTGATCAGATCCGGATCAGCGTTCGTGTCCACGAGGGCGATGAGCGGAATCCCGAGCTTGTTGGCCTCGTTGACGGCGATCCTTTCTTTCTTGGAGTCGATGACGAACATGAGACCCGGAAGGCGCGTCAGGTTCTTGATGCCGGAAAGATTCTTCGCAAGCTTGTCGCGCTGACGACCCATCATCAGCTGCTCTTTCTTGGTGTAGTTCTCGAAATCACCGCCCGCCTCGCTCCCGGCCTCCAGCTCCTTGAGACGGCGGACCTGCTTCTTCACCGTCTGGAAGTTGGTGAGCAGTCCGCCCAGCCATCTCTCGGTCACGTACATCGCTCCGCAGCGCTCGGCCTCGCTCTTCACGATGTTGACGAGCTGTCGCTTGGTGCAGACGAAGAGGACGTT
>JBGPHO010000212.1:0-4839 GCA_041484425.1 Gemmatimonadaceae bacterium | reverse complement strand
TTGTGCGGAATCGGCGTGACGTCCTTGATGGACTTGACCTGGAGGCCTGCGGCGACGAGCGCCTGGATCGCGGACTCGCGTCCCGATCCCGGTCCCTGCACTCTCACGTGCACGCGGCGAACGCCGAGTGTCACGGCCTCGCGTCCGGCCTGCTCGCCGGCAACGGTGGCCGCGAACGGCGTCGACTTCTTCGATCCCTTGAAGCCGGCCTTGCCCGACGAGCCCCAGGAGATGGTGTTCCCGTGAGCGTCGGTAATCGTGATCGTGGTGTTGTTGAACGTCGCGCTGACGTGGGCGATTCCTTCCGCCTCGATCACGCGCTTTGCTTTCTTTCCAATAGCCATAGGATTACTTCGTTACCTTCTTCTTGCCGGCGATTGCGCGGCGTGGGCCCTTCTTCGTGCGGGCGTTGGTGTGCGTGCGCTGACCACGAACCGGGAGCCCGCGGCGGTGACGGATGCCGCGGTAGCTGCCGATGTCCATGAGGCGCTTGATGTTCATCGCGATCTCGGTGCGCAGCGCGCCCTCGACGCGAATGTCCTTCTCGATCGCCTGGCGAAGACGGTTGGTATCGGTGTCGTTCAGGTCGCGAACGCGCTGCTCAGCGTTGACGCCGGTCGACGCAAGAATCTTTCGCGCCGTCGCGCGCCCGATGCCGAAGATGTACGTCAGGCCGATCTCGAGCTTCTTTTCGCGCGGCAGATCCACGCCAGCAATACGTGCCATTGTCAGCCCTGCTTCTGCTTGTGTTTTGGATTGCGCTTGCAGATGATGCGAGTCACGCCCTGTCTCTTGATGACCTTGCAGTGCTCACAGATCGGCTTCACGCTGCTGCGAACTTTCACGTCCAACTCCCCACTTGATGAGCAAAAAGGGCCGAAGCCCTACAAAAATTTCCGAGGTTAGCCTTTGAAATTACATGGCCATGGCCCGTAAAGCAACCCATTCAAGGGGCTCAAAGCGTGATAGCAGAGCGGGTTAGCAAAGCTGCCGCGCCCGGGTGGTGCGGACGTCCTTTGGCAACCACAAAACCGAAGCAGGGAGCCTTCGGCTTTGCAGCTAATCGCCCGGAGCCTTCCCGTCGGGTTACGGACCGCGAAGTAAGGTCTCAATAGGCTCCTCTCTTGGGATCCCGAATGGACGGGCCGTGCCGGGCTTCCGGGCATCCCTGAACGCCAGTATGGAAGCTCCAGGCGATTGGCTGCAAAGCAGTTAGCTCCTGCTTCGGTTCTGTGGATACCAGATCCCCTTCGCGATCCCGACGCCGAGACTAAATAGTTCTCATCACCGATCGGAGCTCCGAAGCAGGGTCCTTTGCCTCGGTGATCATCCGGCCGAGCACGATGTAGTTCGCCCCCGCCTTTGCGGCCTCCGCCGCCGTGACCGTGCGCTTCTGGTCGTCGGACCTCCCCCCAGCCGGCCGAATCCCCGGGACGAGGAGCTTCAGCTTCTCGCCGTACTTCGCCCCGATTTTCTGGGCTTCGAGCCCACTGCAAACCACCCCGTGGGCGCCCACCGCCGCGCAATCGCCGGCGAGGCGGAGAACCTCACCGTATACCTCGAGCGACTTTCGGCCCCAGGCGCTCCGGAGCATCGCGGCGTCGAGCGAGGTGAGAATCGTCACGCCGAGCACCCCACAGTTTGGGCCCGCGCCCTCGACCGCCGCCTCGATCATGTCGCGACCCCCGGTCGTGTGCACCGTGAGAAGTTTCGCCCCGATCGACGCGGCGCTCCGGGCCGCGCCTCTGACCGTGTTCGGGATGTCGTGAAACTTGAGATCGAGAAAGACGTCGTTACCAAGTGCGCGCAGGGTCTGGACGACCTGCGGGCCCGCGGCGGTAAAAAGCTCGCCGCCGACCTTGTAGAACCTGCACGCGTCACCCATCCGCTCGACCAGCGCGAGCGCGAGGTCGGCGCGGGGAAAATCGAGCGCCACGATCGGAATCGGCCGCCGCGAGCTTGCCGGCTCACTCCGCGTCGCGGCTCTCGGTCGCGTTGTCGCGGGTCGGTGATGAGGCGTCACTTCAGTTCTCCCACTGTAGAGATCCGCGAAGGTCGCTCAACGAAGTTAAACCCTTCTCTTTGCACCAGCGCTCGAGGTCGCCGACGAGCTTCCCGGGAAGTCTGGGTTGCCGCATCGCGGCGGTGCCGATCGCGACGAGCGACGCGCCGGCAATCACATACTGAACGATGTCTTTCGCCGTGGATATGCCTCCCACGCCGATCACCGGCAGGCGTACCGCTTTCGCGACCTTGTGCGTCGCCAGAATGCCGACGGGGAGCAGTCCGGGCCCGCTTACACCACCGGTGCCGAAGCCGAGCGTCGGTTTACGCGTGTCGATGTCAATCAGGAGGCCGGGCAGCGTGTTCACTACCGAGATCCCGTCGGCGCCCGCGTCGGCCGCGGTTTGTGCGCTCCTCCCAATGTCCTGCAACGTCGGCGACAGCTTGACGAAAATCGGCTTTTGCGTTGCCTTGCGCGCCCTGCTCACGACCTCCGTGAGCGATTGTGCATCGGCCCCGAACTCCAGCCCACCCGCTCTGACGTTGGGGCAGCTCACGTTCAGCTCGTAACCCGATACCGCGGGCGAATCGTCGAGCATCGACACGACCGCGGCGAACTCCTCGACCTGATTCCCGACCACGTTCACCAGGACTTTGGCCCTTCGCAGGTTTTTCGCGAGCCACGGCAGATGCTCGGCCTTGACCTCCTCGACGCCGGGATTCGCGAGGCCAACGGCGTTGATCATGCCGCCATCGAACTCGGCGACGCGGGGCGCCCGCGCCCCGTGCCGGCGCTCGACACTCACCGCCTTCGTGACGAGCCCTCCCAATGCGTCGAGCTCGATCACGCGCGCGAGCTCCCGACCGTAGCCAGCCGTGCCGGCGGCAAGCAATACCGGATTTTGAAATTCGATTCCCGCGGCGATGACTGCGAGCGCGGAGGGAGTCACCGCTACCGGGCGCCCCCAATTCGGGAATCGTAGTGCTGGAGATAGGCGATCACCGACTCGGCGATGTTTCTCGCCAACGCGCGCTGATTCGCCTGGTCGCTCAGATACGTCGCCTCGGACTGGTTGCTGCCGAACCCGATCTCGATCAACACCGCGGGCATGTAAGATCCGCGCAGCACGGCGAAGTTTGCCTGCTGTACGCCGCGGTTCGGACCGGGATGGACATCGATCAGGCCCTGCTGAATGGTCTGGGCGAGATCGCTCGACTCGCGCAAGTGCTCGTTCTGGGCCATGTCGGTGATGATGAAGTTGAGCGGATCCCCCTTCGGCGCGTTGGCCCCCGTCTCGAACTTCACTGATTCGTTTTCCATGTCCTGGACGCGTCGCTCGTCCTCGGTCTTCGCCTCGGCCAGGAAATACGTCTCGAACCCGTGCTCGCGCGCGCCGGCAGCCGTGTTGCTTCCCGGGGCATTGCAGTGGATGGAGATGAACACATCGCCATGGTTGCTGTTGGCGATGCGGCCTCGGTCGGAAAGCGCGATCAGAGTATCCGTCGTCCGCGTCATCAGCACATCGAACCCGCGGGCACGGAGCACCGTCGCCAGCTTCTTCGCCACCGACAGCGTTACATCTTTCTCCGTGAACCAGGGCGTTGTGCCGATCGGACCGATCATCCCACGATCGGGTCCACCGTGCCCCGCATCGATGACGACGACTTTCGGGGAAGAAACCCTCGGCGCGGGTCGCGTTCGGACAGGTGCCGTCGGCGGAGCGGCGGTAACCGTGGGAGGCGGCGCGCGACTGACAGCTGTCGACGCAAAGGTCCGTAGCTCGCCCTGCGCGATGTCATAAAAGTAGCCTCCGCCATAGCGAGGAATCACCTCGCTCACGAACTGGAACGGCAGGTACAGCTGTCCACCGCGCACCTGCGGCGGACGCGTGAGCGGCACCGTTAGCGTATCGAACTTGGCGAATGGAATCCCATCGATCAGATCCAGACGGGCGCGCGGCAGCACCAGCGTGAAGTGGAGGTTGGTGCCGGTGATCAGCATTCCCTTCATCGCCTTCATCAGCACATCCGCGCGCACGCAGGGCTCGCCTTCGTTGATCGTGACGGGAACCTGTGTCGTCGCCTGCCCGTCGCGCACGATGATGAACGTCGGAGCTGGTGTCGCGGGGGAGGCGGCGGCGATCTGCGCGGCCAGGAGAAAGGCGATCATCGAGTGCGCACCGCGCGCTGCATGTCGCGCTCATCGTCGCGGCGCTTCTCATCGGCGCGCTTGTCGTAGAGCTTCTTACCCTTGCCCAGCGCAAGCGCGACTTTCGCCTTTCCGCGCTTGAAGTAGATCTCCAGTGGAATCAGCGTTAGCCCCTGGCGCTCGACGGCGCCGATCATTTTGCGGATCTCCTTCCGATGCAGCAGGAGCTTCCGCGTCCTCGTGGGCTCGTGATTGTAGTAGCTCGCCTGTTCGTAGGGCGATATGTGCAGATTTAGCAGGAAAACCTCTCCATCTTTGACGATCGCGTAGGAGTCAGAGATGTTGGCCTTGCCGTCCCGAAGCGACTTGACCTCGCTGCCGGTAAGAACCATGCCCGCTTCCCAGGTGTCGATGATGTGGTAGTCGTGTCTCGCGCGTTTGTTCCGCGCGATCGACTCTTTCGCATCCTTCTCGACTGTCTCTGCCATTTGACTTCGTGCTCAAGTTAGACGCAACAACGATGCTGGGAAAGCGCCGCATTGACTTCACTGTGCGCGCGTGACGAACTCGTCGGAGCCGCCAAGCCGGTCGCGTTGACTTCACTATCCCTCAGTGAGACGAACTCTTCGGCGCCAGCAAGCCTTCGCGTTGACTTCACTATGCTCGGTTTCTATCTTCGGAGTCGA
>JBGPHO010000211.1:0-4842 GCA_041484425.1 Gemmatimonadaceae bacterium | reverse complement strand
TCGGCCTTCTTGTTCACGACGCGAACCACCTGGTATTTCTTCCCGAGCACGTCGTACTTGAGAATGACATCCCACTCGAACGCGGCCTTGAGATCGTCGAACCAGCGGCCCGACGCCCAACGCTCCAGACGATAGTGCAGACGCGCGGGAAATCCGTTCGACAGCAGATCGCGCATTGACGGGTCTGCCAGCAGTCCCGCGGACGAAACCGCCGGCGGCTCGTCTGCCCACGCGGGCTGAGGAGGAAGCACCACATCCAGGCGCACTTTCTGCGCGACCAGCGGTGCGGCGATGGCGAAAACGCCGGCGGCAACGAGCGAGAGCTTCAGCATCGCCCAGGCTCCATCGCGCGGCCAGCCAGGAACTCCGGTGTCGGCATCGCTAGAAACGCCGGTGCACTCGGAGAAACACGTTCGCCGGCTCATCCGGACTCGACACCGACTTCGCGACGTACACGCCGATGATGCCGAGATCCAGACCGAGTCCCAGGTCGGTCCTGAACGTCCCGAACCGCGGAAAGCTGTTGCTCGAATAGACAAGCGTCCCCGACGGCTGGCCGACCAGCCAACCTCGCCCCGCATCGACGAATGCGACAACCGTGGGCTGCACGGTAAAGCCGATGCCGCGGAGCCGGATCGGCCTCGCGTTCAGAAAATCGAACAGCGAAGAGTGCAGCTCGTTACGGTACTCCAGCTGCGCGAGCGCCACACGCTCGCACTGCGCGGGATTGCCCGGCGGAGGCTGACCTCCGTCACTGCATTGCGACACGTCCGTCGTTCCCGGCTCGTACTTCCTGAAGTCGAGTCCAGGCACCGTGCCGACGCCGCCGACGGAGAATCGCCGCTCGAGCGGAAGGTCATCGCCATGCAGCCAGCCACCGAGCACGAGCCTCGCGTTTACCCACGCCGTCGGCGAAAGGCGGTTGTAGCGGCGGAGATCGATGAGCGCGCGCCCGTAGGTGACCTGCGGCGAAACGGTGGGGCGCGCCAGCGGAGAGGTCGGCCCCAGATCCGTCGATCTTCCGCTCCCACGCTCGTATTCGGCGAGAATCAGCCAGCCGGTCGACGGATTGGCCTCATCATTCCGGGTATCGATGTTCGCGCGCAGGACGCCGAGGTGGAATCGCCCCGCGTCCACCAGCGGATTTGCCCGCCACGCTTTGCCATTTCCGAAAATGGAGAACACGGTTCGCGCGCGCGCGGAGCTCCAGCGCTCATCGCTCCAGTCTGCCGAGAGGCTGCTGCGCGGGCTCATATTGAACGTCGCGGTCGCCTTGGCGCCGTGGCGATTGAAGAGATCGCGAAAATCGCGATGCCAGAAGAACGCGGCGAGGGCCGCGTCCGGATCCGGAAGCTGCCACGGCTCCACGGGCGTCATCACGTCGTACGACGAGACGCCGAGTCCGTAGCCCCGCCCGCGACCGACGCGCATTTGCGCATCGATCCGATGGCCAAGATTCTGACTGTCCCAGTGGAAGGTGTCCGCGCTCCGGATTATGCCCATCACCGACGCGCTCAGGTCGGCGGCACCGACGCTGTCGTGGAAGACGGGCCCGAGGTAGACGGGCAGTCCTTCGACGCGGTTGTACGTCTTCCCGGAGCTGAGGACGAGACCGCTGGCGCGGCTGGTCCTCGCCCACAGTCCGAGCCGGTCGGCGGCCGTATCGGTCTGAACAGTGTCGACGCCCTGCGCACGCGAGAGACCGGGGGCGGCGCACGCGAGGAGCATACATACCGCTCGGATGGTCCTGGCTGTATTTGTCATGTCGGCGTTATACCCTCGTCGCGTTGATTCCGAGTCGCTTCATGCGCCGGTAAAGATTTGGCCTGTCTGTCTGCAGTCTCCGCGCTGCATCGGCAACGTTTCCACCTGCCTCCGCGAGCGCCCGCGCGATTACGGTTCGCTCGAAGCTGTCCAGCTTGTCAGCCAATGAAGTCGGACCGAGCGCAGCAGATTCACGCGCGTCCCCAACCCGTTCGCGCGGGCGGGTGGGTGTCGTGGGGGGCGTCGCCTCGTCGCGATCCACGATGAGCACATCCTCCACGTGCTGGCCGGTGATCTCGGCGCCGGGATGCAGGATGGCCAGCCGCTCGACGATGTTCGCGAGCTCGCGCACGTTTCCGGGCCACGGGTAATCGCGGAGCAGCTGGAGCGCGTCGCTCCTCCAGCGCGGTTTCGCCTGTCCGCTTCGCTGCAGGAACTGCTCGGAGAAGTGCTCGACCAGCTCGAAAATGTCGTCACCGCGCTCCCGTAGCGGAGGGATCTCCAGCGGGATCACCTGGAGCCTGAAGTAGAGGTCCTCGCGAAACGCTCCCGCGCGCACCGCGCGCTGAAGGTCGTGATTCGTCGCGGAAATGATGCGCACATCGGTGCGAATGACTCTGTTGCCTCCCACTCGCTGGATCTCCTTGGCCTCGATCGCGCGCAGCAGCTTTGCCTGCGCGTCGGGGCCGAGGTCACCGACTTCATCGAGGAACAGGGTTCCATGATGCGCCAGCTCGAACCGGCCGATGCGGGTCTGCGTCGCGCCGGTGAACGCGCCCCGCTCGTGGCCGAACATCTCGCTCTCCACGAGATCGCGCGGAATGGCCGCGCAATTCACGCGCACGAACGGCTTCTCGCGTCGCGCGCTCCCATCGTGGATCGCGCTTGCAACGAGCTCCTTCCCCGTGCCCGATTCTCCCATGATGAGCACGCGCGCGTCCGTCGGCGCGATGCGCGCGATCATCTGCCGCACCGTGTCCATCGCGCTGCTTTTGCCGACCATCTGTCCGCCGAAACCCAACTCCGCGCGCAGCGCGCGGGCGACGCGCCGCGTCTGTCGCAGCTCCAATGCGGATGAGACCGCCAGCAGAACTCCTTCGGGAGTGAGCGGCTTTTCCAGAAAGTTGAAGGCGCCGAGCTTGGTCGCCTTGACCGCGTCGGCGAGGCCGGCCCGCCCGCTCATCATGATGACGGGGAGATCCGGCGCGACATCCCGCAGGCGGGCGAGCGTGGCCATTCCGTCGAGCTCCCCCGGCATCATGAGATCGACGAGCGCCACGTCCGGCTCTCCTTCCTTGACCCGCGCGATCGCTTCAACGCCGCTCGGCGTCTCCGCTACTTCATAGCCTTCACCCGCGAGCAGCGCGCCGACCATGCGCCGAATGTTCGGCTCATCGTCGGCGATGAGGACTATCGGCACCTACGTCGCGCGATCCGGGGGCGAGCCGGACGACTGGATCGCCCGTGCATCACCCCCGCCTCTCCCTTCCGACAGCAGCTTCGTGGTGAAGCGCTGCCCCTCCGTGATTCGCTCGACTTCGATTGCAACGGCCTCGAGCATCTGCTCCATCCGCTCGAGACGCTGTGTGACCTCGGTTGGAAGACGCGGGTTCTTGGATTCTGCGTCCATTCTCCGCGAGTAGGCACGGGCTAACGGAACGCCGATGGCGAGGACGATGGCGCTGGCGAACGCGCCCAACGGTACGACTATCTCTGGTCCCATTTCAATCAATCCTCTCGGCGCCAGCGCCGTTTGCGGGTATCGTGAATTGTATCTCCGTTCCCATGCCCAACGTGCTCGTGGCGTTCACGGTTCCGTCGTGCGCCCATACCGCCTGACGCGCGATCGCCAGTCCGAGTCCGGTTCCGCCAGGCTTGTTGGTGACGTACGGCTCCCATATGGTCCCGAGATTCTCGGCGGCGATTCCCCTGCCGTCGTCGGCCACCGAGATCCGCACCGCATCGCGCCCACCGAGCCTTGCCAAACTGGCCTTCACGGTGATGCGGCCGCTTTGCCCGGATGCATCGACGGCATTCAGCAGCACGTTGCTCAACGCGCCGGCAAGTGCCCCGTTGTGACCGTACACTCGCGGAAGATTCTCGTCTATCTGGAGATCCAGAGCAATGCCTGGCGGCACGCTGCTGCGCGCGGTATAGCGAACGAGCTCTCCCATGTCGACTTCCGAGGGTGGGCCCTCCGGCAACCGCCCAAACTCGGCGAAACTTCTCGCCATGCGATCGAGGCGCGCCGATTCCATCTCGATGACGTCGACATCTTCCTGCAACGCGGCGGGAGCCTGGCCGCGCAGGCGAGCAAGCGCGAACCGGATGGGCGTGAGCGGATTCTTGATCTCGTGAGCCACTCTTCGCGCGCTTTCCCTGAATGCGTGGAGGCGCTCCGCCTCGACCGCCTGCCGGCGACCGTGCTCGAGTTCCGACACCATCTCGCGCATGCTGCGCCGGAGCGTCTCGAACTCGGGTGCCCCGCGCACCCTGCTCGTCGTTACTTCAATGGTGGCCCCGCCCTCGGCGGCGCCGTTTCTCCGCCCGCCCGACACGATCGTGGGCTCGGGAGGAGGGGGAAGTGATTCGCCGTGCCCAATGATCTCCGTCCATCGGACCAGCTCATCGAGCGGGCGGCTCAATTGCCGGCTGAGATGCCCCGCCACGCGCGACGCTGCCCCGGTGAGCACAAGCAGGGCGAGAACGCCCGCTATCGCGATCACGCGAACCGTGCGCGCGGCAAGGAAGCTGTAACGCCGTGCCTGCTCCACCGATGTTCTCAGCTCGCGCTCGTGCGCGTCGATGGCGCGGCGCTGGGGCGCCGTCAACGGTGCCTGGCGCGCGGCCGCTATTGCCTTCTCGCCACTCGCCGCCACGCTGTCCCAGGCCGGTCGTCCGGTTACGAACGGCAGGGCGGTGCTGACCGTTCCGCCCCACAATAACGTGAGCACAAGGGCCGGAACAATCGCGAACAGCGACAGGATCAGGACCAGTCGCGTGCGGAAACGCAGTTGATTCATGGGGGTTTGAGTATAAATTATACCCGTACGGCGCGACTTCGAGGATCCGGCGACC